>CALISW010000080.1 GCA_938041655.1 uncultured Thiotrichales bacterium
GTACTAACAACGATGGCAGTTTACTGGGCACCGGCCAAGTTTTGGATTTTGATACGGAGTACTTGTGGAGCGTCGAAGCTGGTATGAAATCCAGTTGGTGTGATGACACCTTGCTCAGCAGGGTCTCGGTGTTTTATGCCAAGCGCAAAGACCAACAGGTTAAAAGCTCAGTCACGATACCGATACCGAATACGCCCGGTGCGGTGCAGTTTATTGACCTGATTACCAATGCGGCCAGCGGTGAAAATTTTGGTCTCGAAGCCGAGCTGGATTGGCAGCCAAATGAAGCATTTACCTTGAAGGCCAGCCTGGGATTACTCGAGGCAACTTTTGATCAGTATCAGGCGCCACCAACGCAAGCCGATCCCATGGGTCTGGACTTGAGCGGGCAAGATCAAGCGCATGCACCTGCGTATCAGTTTTCTCTGGGCGCTGAATATCAATTTGATAATGGCCTGTTCTTGCAAGGTAATATCGAAGGTAAAGATGCCTTCTTTTTCTCTGATCGGCACCGCGCCGAGACAGATTCTTACGAGTTGCTCAATGCGCGTATCGGCTACCGTGCCGAGAGTTGGAACCTCTCGTTGTGGGCGCGCAATCTAGGCGATGAAGATTATGTGACCCGCGGGTTTGGTAGTTTTGGTAATGATCCGCGTAATTTTTATGCAGTGGGTACCTTCACCCAGCTGGGTGAGCCTCGTATGCTAGGCTTAAGTTTTAATCTGGAGCTTTAAGGTCGATGAAAGCGTCACTGGAGATTAGCCTCTACCCGTTAAACGAAGAATACAAGCCAGCCATACGTGCATTCATAAAACGTCTGGATAAACATAAAAGTATAGACGTCTTTCCCAACACTATGAGTACCCAGGTATTTGGGAAGCTGGATGATATTATGCCGATGTTACATCAGGAGATAGAAAAATCCTGGAAAGAATATGGTCGCTCAGTATTCGTTTGTAAATTTTTAAAAGGTGACCGTCGTCCTGACGCCTAGCTAATAAATGTCATCGATCCTTACTCAGGCATTAGCCGATCTTCAAAACATGTCGCTTTGGGAGCTTGCGGCAGTTGTGTTGGCAATTGCCTATTTATTGCTGGCGGTCTATGAGCGTATAGAGTGTTGGTACGCAGCATTTTTTAGCACCCTGATTTATATTTTCCTGTTCTGGAATGTCAGTCTGGTGATGGAATCCTTACTTAATGCTTATTACCTGGTTATGGCGGTTTACGGTTGGACCCAATGGCGTGGCAAAGTCAATGAGTATGAAGATGTCCGAATCCAACGTTGGTCATTACAAAAACATCTGATCGCCATTGCCATAATTATCTGTATGACACTATTGACCGGTACCTTGCTCGGTAAGAATACTGGCGCGGCTTTACCCTATCTAGACTCCTTCACAACCTGGGCGGCAGTGGTGACTACTTATATGGTGACGCAAAAAGTTCTGGAAAACTGGATTTACTGGTTGATCATTAATCCACTATCAATTTATCTGTATCTTGATCGGGGCATGGTGCTGACTGCTCTGTTGTTTGTCGTCTATGTCATCATGTCTATTATTGGCTTATATACCTGGTCCCAACGTTACCGTAAGCAATCCAAAGCATGGCCTCCTGCAACCAGCGCCTAGATCAGGCATTGGCGGCGCATACTGCCTGGACAGAAGTTAAGCCTACGCTAGTTGCGACGCTGGAAGGTGGTCTCACCAATCAAAACTTTTTGCTCGCTGTAGATGATGCGCGTTATGTATTACGATTGAATTCATTGGTCGATTCTGTCTGGAATATAGATCGGGCGATAGAGCACGAGATACATACCCAAGCCGCTGTTGCCGGCTTATCAGAGGCTGTCATTCATGTTGATCATGAGACTGGCTATCGCATCACTCGTTATCGGCCCGGTAAAACGCTGTCGCAAAAAGATTTTGTAGAGATGGACTGGCTCACAGCTCTGGGTAAGCTGGTGGCTAAAATCCACACCTTGCCCGGAAGTAGACAAGTTATTAATTATAGCTCTCATTGTCAGCATTTTATTGATCAGCTTGATCTCGATAGTGTTATCGCTGAGCAACTGCAAACCGCGATAAATACGTTGCCAGCAATATGTGCAGGGCTTGATAATCAGCAAACTGTTTGCTGCCACCACGATCTGGGTCCTTACAATATACTTACGAGTGAAGGTCAGTTATTTGCACTGGATTGGGAATACGCCAGATCAGGTTATTCAGCAGTTGATCTTGTTATCGTTATTGATGAGCATCATTTAAGTAAGCAACAAAAAAAGTTGTTGCTTGCAGCCTATCGAAAAGCCGGTGGTAATGTGAGTAAGCGTGACTTGAAGTTGGTCAGACCAATAGTGGATTTATTTGATCTGCTCTGGAATTGTTTATATGCACAGCAGCATCAAAAAGAAATAGACATGTCGTTATTGCAGAAAAAGTTAAAGCAGTTAAAGAAGCACGTAAAAAAATCGAATAAGCTTATACATTAGTCAGTGTGTCAAGCGGTGCGTTTTCGTCGCACTTCACGCACTCCAGTAATTCTCCCAACTTTTCTTTTCGACCATTTTTGCTTATCACCCAGGGCCGATTTTGCCAAGGCGGATTATGTCGGACATGTTGAAAATGACCACACTCCAGTTCGGCTACCCAATCCTGCTCATGATCCAGATGATAGTTAACAATCGCTGAGAGCATTAAGAGTGGTAGCCGTCCAGTTGGTCCAGTGTCGCTTTGGTGCGTGTGAAGATTCCGTTGCCGCGACCGATTTCTCGTTGCTGGTCATCATAAACGACTGACTCTGCAATGAACTGGGTTTTGTTCTGGTTGACCACTTTGCCGATCGCCGTCATTGAACCTTCAGAGATGGGGCGGGTTAAATAAGTCGTGAACGATGTGGTGAGAATAACAAGTTCAGTCTCCAGTGACATGCAGGCGAAAAATGCGGCGTCATCCAGCATTTTGAAATACACCGAGCCATGGGTAGCACCGAGCGAGTGAAAGAACCTGTCATTAATCTCAAGGCTGAGTGTGCAGGCACCATCACTGATTTCTATATTGGGCCCATAAAATTCATTAATTCGGGCGGCGTGATAAGCGGATATCAGGCCGCTATAGTGTTGCGAGCTTGTCATACAGTTTTTCCCGTGATTCAGTGCTTATGATAACAGGCAGTCAGGCTGTAAATAACGTAAAATAAGCCGTATGCAGTTTGCCATTTTAATCAATAGTGACCCTAACCAATCGCCCGCCGTTCGTTCGGCGTTGAAGTTCACGCGTGCTGCGCTGGAAGCTGGTCACACCATCCAGCGAGTATTTTTTTATCAAGGCGCAGTCACCACGGCATCTGATATGTTATTGCCACCTCAGAATGAGGAAAAAGTGGGTGAGTTATGGTCTGAGCTGGCTGAGAAGTATAAGTTGGAGCTGGTAGTTTGCATTGCCGCTGCTCAGCGTAGAGGGGTCTGGTCAGAGGCGGAAGCAGGACGGCTAGGTTACAAGGCGCATAATTTGCGCGCGGATTACACTATCTCCGGTCTGGGGCAGTTAATTGAAGCGAGTGTTGAATCTGACCGCTTAGTGAGTTTTGGCTGATGGCGACTAAAAAAATCATGTACATCAATCGCGTAACGCCACATTCTGGCTTAACCGCCAAAGAATCTCTGGATGTGGTATTGATTGGAGCGGCATTTGAGCAGGACGTCGCATTAGCATTTATCGATGATGGTGTGTATCAATTATTAAAAGATCAACAACCAGAGAAAACTGGTTCTCGCCATGTGGCTAAATCGTTTGCTGCACTCGGTGATTATGATGTCAGGAAAATTTATGTTGAGCAGGAGTCATTGGATGAACGTGGGCTGTCAGAAGCAGATTTAGTCGATCTCAGGCATGAGAACCCGGAAGATGATTACCGTGATACCGCCTCCATTCGTTTGATCAGTCGTGAAAAGCTGGCGCGATTGTTTGGCAGACAAGACGTGTTGTTTAATTTTTAGCATGGCTATCTTGCATACCATTAATCAATCCCCCGATACTGGCAACCAGTTGCTTGCCTGTGTCTCACGCGCCTTGCCCGATAGTGCCATAATTTTATATGAAGACGGGGTGTATGCGGCGCTTGATAAAATTGCCGCACGACCCAATATTGAGCTGCAGAAGCTGGACTGTAAATTGTATGCTGTACGCGACGATTGTGAAGCACGAGGTTTACAGCAAGCCGCATTATCCAAAATGGTTAAGCTAATCGATTATCCCGAATTCGTCGAACTGGTCACCCAATATGACGTAGTTCAGGCCTGGAGTTAAGACAACGTGTTAGAAGTAAATGGCAGGGTGTATCCCACCGATGAGGAAGGTTATCTGGAAAATATTTCAGACTGGAGTGAGGCGATAGCCGAAGCAATGGCGGCGGCTGATGATATTAAGCTGAGTGAAGCGCATTGGGATATCCTCAGATTTCTGCGTGAGTATTACCACGAGTATGAAATTGCGCCGGCAGTCAGGGTGCTAACCAAAGCGGTAGGTAGACGCTTGGGTAAAGACAAAGGTAATAGCAAGTATTTGTATAATCTTTTCCCGGATGGTCCTGGCAAGCAGGCTTGTCGTTATGCCGGGCTACCCAAGCCAACCGGCTGTGTCTGAACAACTGTTAAGTCTTATTCTGTTCGCCGCGTTTGCGGTTTTTTTGCTCGGATTGATCGTTCGTCTGGTTCAATACTGGCGCTTGCCGGTCCCCTTTAATATCCCGATTATGCCTGCGCCTAAATCCAGGTTGGGCGTGTTAGGACGTTTATTAAACGAGACGTTTTTATTCAAGAGTTTGTTTCGAGCCAGTAAATGGACCTGGGTCTTTGGCTGGACTATGCATTTGGCATTGGTGTTGTTACTTGGTAAGCATCTGTTTTATATCTATTCGGTGCCGCCTGTTTGGGTTGCCTGGTTAATGTCGGTAGGGCATTGGTTGTTTGCGTTATTTTTATTCGGTTTGTTTGGTTTGTTGTTGCGCAGAATTGTAGTGCAACGGGTGCGACTGATTAGTGCACCATCGGATTACTTGATGCTGGTGTTGTTAATAGCGATCGCCATTAGTGGTTACAGTATGCATAGCGGCGCTGCGGTGAATCTGGTTGAGGTGAAGTATTTTGTTGCCGGATTATTGTCGTTTGAGTGGCGACAACTACCAACAGACTGGCGGCTGGTAATTCATTTGCTGCTGGTGAGTGTGTTGTTATTTGTTTTCCCGTTCTCAAAGTTATTACACGCCCCCGGACTATTTTTTGCACCGACCTTGAATCAGGTTGATGATGCGCGTCAGGGTAAGTCATGAGTGCTCCTGAAAAACTATCTTATCCCATCATTCCCATAATTAGAGAAGATGCTGCCGTGAGCGAGCGCAGCTATCAAGCCAAGCCGGAGTTGATGCAGTCGTTGGGTTACCCAGCTGAATTACCGGCGGATTGGAAAGCAAAAGTCCTCGCATGTATGAAACAGCAACTCTCCAGTTCACGCGCCTTGCGAGTGTTTATGGACAGTTGCGTGCAATGCGGTGCCTGTACAGACAAGTGCCATTACTTTTTGGGCGGTGGTGATCCGAACAATATGCCGGTTGCGAGGCAGAATTTGTTTCGTAGTGTTTACCGCCGCTATTTTACCTTGGCTGGCCGCTGGTTTCCGTGGTTGGTTGGCGCTAGAGACTTGACCAAAGAAGTGCTGGATGAATGGTTTAACTATTTTCATCAGTGCTCAGAATGTCGTCGTTGTTCGGTTTATTGCCCGGTTGGTATTGATACTTCTGAAGTGACCATGGCGGGCAGAGAAATATTGTCCTCGGTGGGTATGGGTCAAAAAAATACACAAAACGTGATTAACAAGGTCAATACTATTGGTAATAACCTTGGCATGCCCACTGCTGCCTTAAAAGATACCCTGGCAGGTCTGGAAGAAGATTTGCTTGAAGAGACCGGCATACCCATCGCGTTACCGTTGGATCAGCAGGGCGTAGAGATTTTATTGGTGGTTCCTTCAGCTGACTTTTTTGCCGAGCCCCACGTCGACGGATTGCTGGGTTGTGCAAAAGTACTGCACGCCTCAGGTCTTAGTTGGACCTTTAGTTCAGTTGCCAGTGAAGCCGCAAATTTTGGTTTGTTTAGTGGCAGTCACGAGCAGATGAAAAATATTGCCGGGCGTATTCGTGATGCAGCACAACAGTTACAGGTGAAACGAATCGTCTTTGGTGAGTGTGGGCATGCCTGGCGCGTTGCCTATAACTATTTACATAAACTGGCTGGTCCGTTTGATTTTCTGGATCAGGATTACCCGATTCCACAACATATCCTCGAGGTGACGGTTGATTTGATTCGCACTAAAAAAATTATTCTGGATAAATCAAAGAATGATGAGTACGTGGTCACCTATCATGACTCGTGCAACGTAGCGCGAGGCGCCGGTTTGGGTTCCGAAGTTGGTGGTCAGTTTGAAATCCCCAGAGAAGTGTTGCGCGCGGTCAGCAATCACTTTCATGAAATGCCTCAGGGTAGTACTCACGAAGAGACGTTTTGTTGTGGTGCTGGTGGTGGCTTGTTAACTGATGAGTTGATGGAAACGCGTACACAAGGCGCCTTACCCAGAATGTCGGCATTGCAGCAGGTTGTTCAGAACAACGGAGTCACGCATATGGTGGCAATTTGCGCTATCTGCAAATCACGATTCTCGAGGATCATGCCGGAGTATGGTTATGAAATGGATCAGGTGTTAAGCATGCACCAATTAGTAGGTAATGCTGTGGTGTTGGATAGGTAAGTAAACCTAGCTATAAAATTTCTTGTCTGCCCGTCGTTTACCTTTACGTTGGCACACGACCCCTTTGATGATACT
>CALISW010000081.1 GCA_938041655.1 uncultured Thiotrichales bacterium
AACGCGATCTTTCCAGGCCAGTGCCAAATACACGACACCGGATAAAACGACTGCATCAATAGCAGCGATGCCAGAAAGCGCAGGCAATATTGACTCAGACATAAGAACTGAAACTACCGCGCCAACTGACCAGGCAATAAACCCTTTTACATTCCAGGAACGGTTGCCAACGAGTGTTTCAATCCGGTAATCTCTACGCCGAATCAGGAGATAGTCCACCAGAATAACGCCGGCGACCGGAATGAAGATCACAGACAAGTAGAACAAAAAAGTAATGAAATGATCGAGAAAATTCATTAATGCCGAGATCACACCGATCACACCAAGAACCAAGGTAAGAAGCTTCGCATCCAATGACGGAAAACTGGCTTTGGTACCAAGCACTGCACTGTAGAGATTAAGTGAGTTCAAGACCCAGCTACCGGCTATTACAATCACGAAGGCTCCAAAGCCTAAATTCACATCAAGCAAGATTTCGAGAATATCGGTTTTGCCAGATACTCCACCAGCCAGTGCAGCACTGAGCATCACCAAACTTTGTACGATCAAATACGCAATGACCGCCGTATAAACAGCGCCAGACCAATGTCTTACGAATCTCGTAATATCAGGCAAGATGATTGCACCGATGATGATTGCACCCACAATCGCAGAAACACCATCACCAACGGTTAACGTGCTCGGCTTCTCGATTGCCATAATTTCAACAAATGACATCGAATTGAGCGCGGACCAAGCCAGTAGAAATGTCACAATAACCAAAACGGGCACCAATAAAACCGAGAGAATATTGATCGCACGAAAACCGACCAGGGTAGTAAGTGTCATACAGACACTCGCAAATATCGCTAACCAAATAGGTGCGATTTCCAGCCCAAAAAGAATCTGAGATAACTGACCCACCGCATCTGAAAACAGATTGATATTCACTCCAAACCAGCCGAGTAAAGAAATAGCAAAGGCTATATTTACCAACCGCGCTCCGGTGTCACCAAACGCTACTCGTACCAGCAGATAAGAGCTCATGCGAGTATTGGCGCCGATAGCTCCCATGATGGCGCCAACGAAGAATACAATCAATGAGCCCACTAAAAACACCCAGAGTGTGGTGTAGCCAGAAAGCCCCTCTGCTACCTCAAGACCGGTTACAAAAGTCGGCAAGGAAAACGAAACCATCGCAGCAACCGCAGCCACCCGAGGCCATGCCACCAGACTGGATTCGGGTATTTTTTCTACCGCAAACTCATTACCATGCTCCACCGTGGTATCTCCTTGAAAATTTATAATGATGCTGGTCTTTATTTAACCAATCTAAGCATATATCCTGATAAATATGCTCTTGAAATTGACGGACATAATTGATCAATGTTTTGTCCGTATACACCAAATAAGTTGTGATACTAGTGATGTGGAACTCTGATGACAAATGATCGGCGAAATAATATCAAACTTGACTCAATCAACCGTAAGATTTTGATGATCACTCATAGACGCTCCAATATCCCCAACCAAGAACTTGCCGACCTGGTTGGCTTATCTAACAGCGCCTGTTTCCAACGTGTACGCGCATTAAAAGATGCAGGCTACTTTTTATCCTTCAATACAGATCTCGATTTGGGTCGAATGGTCGAACACGTGCTCGCTTATGTAGAATTCACACTTGAAAAAAATGGTGTGAATGAAAGAAAGAAATTTGAAGCGGCAATTGAAGAAATTCCTGAATTCATGGACTGCCTACGCCTTTCCGGAGACACTGACTATGTAAGCTTTACCTGTTGCTCCGATACCAGTGCTCTAAATGATCTTGTTGATAAAATCAGTGGTGATGAGTCTTTAGGTATCAGACGCGTAGTGACACGCATCGTACTTGAGCGTCCAAAATGGTATTTAGGCTATCCGCTTGAACGTTTAAAATGGATAGACGATTAAACAGTAAACACAGTTAATATCAGTTATCGTGGTACAAAGAAAAAAGCCCGACTCGATGCCGGGCTGTATTCATTCATCTGTTACGGCTTGTATTACTTGAACCAATACTTGTAACGTAATTCTATAGTGCGCATTGCTAAATTTTTGGCTCTATTGTGCATCGATTGAACCTCGTCAAGCTATCAACTGCTCAAGAATTGAAAACTAGTTTTTATAAATTACATGACCTACAATAAAAATGGTGTTCAGGTAACCGCATTTCTGGTCGATCACGGCACTTTAGAGCCAGCTTGGGGCTACCGAATCGATTACGGCGGACGCTCGGTGATGATATCCGGGGACACAACCGTTACCGAGAATCTCTACACCTATGGAAAAGGCACGGACCTGATCTTGCAGGAAGTACTTTCGCCGGCAATGATGGATTATATAAATTCCATATTTAACGCCAAACAGGTCGCCAAGGTTGTTAGTTATCATACAAAGGTCGATGATGCGGCCGATATCTTCAAGAAATCTGAGCCACGCCTCGCCGTTTATTACCACACTGGAGCGAATCCAGCCTCTGTTGAATCGCTAATCACCGCAACCGAAAAGGTCTACCAAGGCCGCGTTGAAGTCAGTCATGACCTGTTTCAAATTCGTATTGGCGATGAAATTACGACGCACGATATGTCGCCTGCGTTGAAATAGTACGCACGGAATAAACAGTTGGAAATGATGGCTTGTTTCGGGCTAGATTCGCCCAATTGAATCTGACAGATACGTCTGATTTTATCTTATAGGTGCCGTCTAATCGTATTGTTAAACAGACTATTTGCACAGCCGATTGTCGTAAGGTTAGAGAATAACTAATTCGCAACAGGAGGGCTTTCTTAGATCTTGCTTGAAGATTCGCGAAAGGGAAACAATGCTATTCAAAGACTGTATTACCTGAATCCACTTCACTTATATTCTGCACGCAAACTAGCTGATTCAATTGGAATTAGTAAGTCTCAAATCAATGTCTCGATGCGGCTGGCTAACTTCGCCCCGCATATTAATATCACGCTTTAGTTATATATTGACTTTATAACCATTGCGTTATAATATAAATTTATCACTATTACGTTATATTAGTAAGGAGGCAGCGTGATTCCTATAACGTCGTCAAAAACACTGGGTAAAGTGCTAAAACAACGCCGCAGAGAGCTGAGCCTGACACAAACTGAAGCCGGGTCAAAACTCAATATACCGCAAAAAACCATATCAGGAATTGAGTCCGGAAAAGCGGCTGTACGAATAACGACAGTCTTCAAATACATGTCGGCACTTGGTCTGGAGATGGAGTTGAACCCTCGTGGAGAGGAAACTGACAAACAGGCACTTTGGTAATGCCATCACTTTACATTTATATGAACGGTCTTCATGTTGGGGAATATCGTCAACAAAAAAATGGGCGCCAGGAATTAGTCTACGCGGATTCTTGGTATGACCTTCAGGAAAAAGCGATACCTCTTTCGCTTTCTCTACCACTCACTCAACAAATTCACCATGGTGGTGCTGTTTACAACTACTTTGACAATCTCCTACCGGACAGCAATGAGATTCGAGCGAGGCTTCAGTCGGAATTTCAAACCAAGACCAATAAGCCATTCGATATTTTGGCTGCGATAGGCAGAGATTGTGTAGGCGCAATTCAATTGTTGACCAAACCAGAGCCTCTAGATGTAAAAACGATAGATGGTGTCGTACTAACGAAGAAAGACATTGAAGATGAAGTAGACAAGTATAAAACGATGCCACTAGGCATGACTAGAAAAGGCGACTTCAGGATTTCCATTGCTGGTGCTCAGGAAAAAACAGCACTACTAAAATACAAAAACCAATGGATGCGGCCAATTGGCTCAACACCAACAACACACATTATAAAGTTTCCTATTGGTGAGATTAAACAGGCCGGTATTGACTTGTCTGACAGCGTAGAGAACGAATGGCTGTGCTTGAACCTACTCCGAGAATTTAATATTTCCGTACCTGAAGTGGAAATACTGGAACTCGAAAAACTCAAAGCACTTGTAGTCGAGAGGTTTGACCGGCAGTTCGCTGAGGATCGAAGCTGGATCACCCGCCTACCTCAGGAAGATATGTGTCAAGCGCACGGCATTGCTCCCGCCCTAAAGTATGAAAAAGAAGGAGGGCCGGGAATCGCACAAATCATGCAAACACTAAACGCTTCGCAAAATTCTCTTGAAGACCGGCGTCAGTTTATGAAATCTGTTTTTCTATTCTGGCTACTAGGAGCAATCGACGGACACAGTAAGAATTTTAGCTTGTTTTTAAAATCTGGCGGTCGGTTTAGTTTAACTCCCATATATGACGTTATATCTGCTTACCCCATTACCGAGAAAAAACAGCTGGAAATACACGACTTGAAAATGGCTATGGCATTAAGAGGTAAAAACTCTCATTACCGCTGGAAAGAAATTCTACCCAGGCATTGGTTTTCCCAAGCCAAACGAGTAGATTTTCCCAAGGTTGAAATGGAAAATGTCATTCAAGAAACAGTATCCCAACTGGACTCAGCCATTTCTAACGTCAGCAATCGACTTCCAAATGGGTTCGATGACAACATAGCGAGCGCTGTATTCACAAATATGGAAAAAGCTGCAGCCAAATTTAGTTAAGCTGTCAATAGAAAAAACAGATAGCGAGCCAAGCCGTTGCGTGGACAAGTTGATTCACGAGCAGCCAATGAGAAAACAACAGTCAGTAAGTGCTTTAAAAAATTAAGGTTAGTGCTGATAGACGCCGCTTCGACGTCCTGTCTTTTCTATGCCCTTGGGTGCTCGCAGCGTACGACCGCCAAGGATGGCGGATATGTAAGAGAATCGTCTGGAACGATAACGAGCTCAAGGGTGGTTCACTTTACATCTTGGGTTGAGTAAACCCTAAATAAAAAAAGATCTGTAGAAACACCGCATCTATTTATTTTTGTTAAAAAACAGTCTTCTATTCGTTAATAAGCGTTATGCTGCAGCCATATTCTTTACCCGCATCCAGCAACCACTCTGCAATGTAATCTGTAAAACTTCGTCGTATCACCAGATCAAATGAGCCATCACTCTTTTTGCTAACTAAAGCGCCAGCTTTGGCAAATGTCGTTTGTACGCACTTGCCTGGTTGAAAGTTGTCCGGGTGAAAATCGTAGACGCTGGATTTCATGAGCACCTCATG
>CALISW010000082.1 GCA_938041655.1 uncultured Thiotrichales bacterium
TAACCTGTTTCGCCGGCAGCATTATCCGGATCTACTGCTATTCGATATTGCCATGATTTATGATTCTCGGTCACAGTTGGTGGAAACACACCGCCGGTATTTTGAGCAAAAGTGGGTGTAGCGCTAAAGAGCAAAAACAATACGATGCACGCGAGTCGGGAAGTCAACATGAGTGGAGCCTTTTAGTCAGAGTGTAGTATTGGTCTGGCAATACTGCCGATTTTGAGGACAATAATTGATTGTTAATTCAAGTTCAATATTCCTTGCCTGAGTTGCAGCTGTTAGGCAGGAAGAAGTCAGCTTAGATGAGTAAGGTGTGCTTATGCAGGCCTTAATTCACTGTGCCTGAGGTGCTTTCCAATGGAACAAATTGTTCAATTATGGCGCGATTTTGCGGGAAGACAGCGGTAAAGGTGGAGCCTTCGCCTTCTATACTGCTGATTTCCAGATGACCGCCGTGACGTTCAATAATATGCTTTATGATTGCCAGGCCCAGCCCGGTGCCACCTTTGTCGCGTGAGCGTCCCGGATCGACCCTATAAAATCGTTCCGTGAGATGAGGCAGATGTTCTTGGGCAATACCATCGCCATTATCGATCACGCTCAGGCAGGCTTGTTGTTGTTCATTGAGTGACCATCGAACGATGATTGTAGAACCTGCCGGGGTGTATTTAACCGCATTTTTCAGCAGGTTTGAGGCAATACCAGTAACTTCCAGCTCAACCCCGAACAAGTCCAGTAATGGATCTATTTCCATGTCAATGCTGTGCGTATTGTCTGCAATAGTCCGGCTGATATCTTTCACCATGTTTTCCAGCATGGCTTGCATATCGATAACGACACTACTATCTTCATCAGCAGTAGTTTTTTCAAGCCTGGAAAGGGTCAGCAGGTCATCAATGATATGCGCCATACGCGAGGCCTGGCTCATAGCGCTGACTACAGGTGGAAGTAATGGCGAGTCCAGTTCAGGGGCGGCTTCCAGTATTTCGAGATAACCGCTAATCACGGTCAGCGGTGTACGAAGTTCATGCGATGCATTGGCCATGAAGTTTTTACGCATTTCGTTCATCGATACTTCTTCGGATACATCTCTGGCAGTGAGCATACTTTGACCATCACCAAAGCCGATGGTGCGAAAGGCCAGTGTTTGCTTGTCATCCAGTGGTGACTGGTGTTTGAACTCGGTGATTTGGTCCGGGTCGTTCAAATAGGCAATCAAATCCGGTGCACGAAGCAGGCTGGTTAGTTTGCTGCCGCTGTCCAGATCGCGTTTGATGCCGAGTAACTCGGCGGCACGCTCATTCGCCCAATCGATTTCACCAACGTTATTAAGTACTACGGCTGCGTCGGGAAAGACCGCTAGTATCGTGTTGTACTGTTCCACCAGGTCACGCAAACTCTGTTCGCGTTTACGATCGCTAACTTCACGCCGGTGTAAGTGCGTAACCAGCGTTGACCACAAACCACCGCCATCAGGTGCCTGATCAGTCTGCATGCCACCTTTGATCCATTGGTTTAATCTGAATTGCTGATAAATATTCCAGCCGATATAAACACCAGCCGGGAGCAGAATAGCAACTATCCATAATTTGGTAAGCAATCCGATGATGATGATTGCCAGAAATACTAGCAGCAGCCGGTCTATTTCACTACGCCAAAAGTGTTTCATGCGGTTGACAGCAAGGCAAAGCGATAGCCAGCGCCTCTGACAGTTTGCAGCATTTTGTCTGTCTTGGAGGGTTTGAGAATTTTGCGCAATCGAAGAATATGGACATCAACGGTGCGTTCTTCAACATAGACATTTTGCCCCCAGACAAAGTCCAGCAAACTTGCACGTGTGTAGACTCGATTGGGGTTGGACATGAAGAATTTCAACAACTTGAATTCAGTATTGCCGATCTTAACCGGTTTGCCATGAATTAGCAGTTGCTGCGCAGCAACATCGAGTACTAAATCTCCCATTTTGAGTACTTCATCTTTGCCGCGGTCAGTACGTCGCAACAGGGCACGCATCCTGGCGGTTAACTCGCGCATCGAGACCGGCTTGGTCATGTAGTCGTCTGCACCGCTATCCAGCCCAAGTACCTTGTCCTCTTCTTGTGCTCGAGCGGTGAGTAGGATCAAGGGTAGTGTTTGATAGAGTTCTGATTGCCGTAATTCTGATATCAGTTCAAGGCCCGACATGTCGGGCAACATCCAGTCAACAATGCCAAGGTCGGGTTGCTCGGAAACAACCATTTCAAGACCTTGTCGTGCTGTCGATGCTTCTGACACAACAAATCCTTCGCGCTTCAGGGCGAAGGCAATCATTTCCCGAATCGGTTGTTCATCTTCAACAAGAAGAATTTTAGTCGTGTCTGGCAATGCTGATAGAATCCTCGACTGCTAATACAGCAGCATATGACCAGAGCATGACATTGGAAACCTTACTGGTCACTAGCTGATGAAGTTAATTTATTCAACGTAGACATATAATATGACAAAACCACCTAAAATTGGATTTCTTGGTGCTTTGAAGAGCACTTTCGCTGCTTTTTTCGGGGTTCAATCCGAACAACAACGAAAAGAAGATTTTGCTGAAGGTAAGCCTGTCCATTTTATTCTGGCTGGGCTGGTAGCTACACTGTTGTTTGTTCTCTGCATCATCATTGTTGTCAGGTTACTTTTGGCCAATACCGTAGTTTGATATAACAAGATGGTTTCTATAAGTATTATGTCTCTTACCAGAAATACATTAGAATTGGCTAAATAAAACAACTCAGGACTATGAAGGAGATGTATTGCATGAAGAAGCTTATTTTTATTACAGTCAGTCTGGCATTTCTTGTAGCATGCGCTGCTGTCGAAGATACCGCCACTGCCGTTACTAATGAGGCGAAATCAGTCAACAGCGAAATAACAGGTGATTTGTGTCTGGATTTTGGTCCACAAACTCCGCGAGACATCAGTAGTGTAGTCGGTTTGAATACAGCTGATTTTCCCATGGCGCCAGCGGCGACCGAAATGAACCTGTGTAATATTCATACGCATACCAATGCCGAACATAAAGGGCCTGGCTTCAGTGTGTTTGTAAATGATTCAGATCATGGTGGTTATGCTTGTAATGGTACTAACAACCTGACCGAGGCCGAGCTTTCAGCTCCTGCAGTTAATGCCGGTAAGTTTAAAGAAGTAAAGCCGGGCGATACTATTGAAGTTCACTGGGTTCACACCTCTTGTGACATCGAGCCAGGTGAAGGGTTGGGTTCGTGTCTGAGCGATAGCTGCACTGATCCATTGCTGCGTGTTGAGACGCAAGTCTTCCTCGTAGTAAACGATTCCAATGCTCTGGATTTCGCTAACTTCGCTTATGCTGGCAACAAGCGTAACAACTTGCATCAGGCGCTGAGTATTCCAAGTGGCACCGGTGAGCCTGTTTTATTCCGTGGCTCAACCACCGGCCCAAGTTACACCCAAGCCACCTGTTCGCCAATGAAAGTGACCTGGAATGTGCGCCCACAGTGCGCCAAGCTGGATATCAATTCATTAAACGAATGGGCAGTAAACGGTAATGTCTTTAATGAGACCAAGTCGCACGGGGTTAGACAGTTAGTTACAGCTCCCGAGCTGCTCTCACCTATAGAGTAAAGTTTTAGCTAAGAAAGACCTGCAAGGAGAGTAAGCCAATCTTCTTGCAGGCATTTCTACTATGTTGTGGATTCAATAACTATTTAGTTTTTATCAGCGGCATCACTAAGAATTTTTTCATAGATATGGTCTGCAGTACGTAGAGCATTAGCTGCAACGGTTAAACTGGGGTTCGTGCCACCGCTGGTAGGCATAAAAGAACTATCAGTGATATACAGGTTTTGTAAGCCATGCACTCTGCCGTTAGTATTAATTACACTGTCTTTTGGATTGGTACCTGCTTTGCAGGTTCCACATGGATGACC
>CALISW010000083.1 GCA_938041655.1 uncultured Thiotrichales bacterium
CTGGACATCTCTCAACTCATCGTAAAAATTAGCATTATCAACCATCTAATATTTTTAGTAATATAGATTGGTAGATTTAGTACTGTTGCCTATTAGCATCTTCACGTACTTTACGACTATAACTAGATAAGACTCTGAGGAGCGCACAAGCATGAGATGGTATACCGGACACACACTCTACGACACCCTGCTACTGATAGGTTTTGCCATGGCTGCCATGGTTTTTATTTTCAACAAGTATGGTACCGCTCAGTATGGAGGCAGATTTGGTAAAACCGGCGATGGACTCAAATTATGCTCAAAGGCTGGCTGGGTTTTGATGGAAATACCTGCACTCATCTTCTTCCCGGTATTCTTCTTCATGGGCAAGAATGCCATGAACCCGGTGCCACTGTTTTTTCTTGGCATCTGGATGATGCACTACACCAATCGCGCACTTATCACGCCGATGCTTATGCGCCCTAGCGCAAAGGCCTCCGGTTCATTTGCGCTCAACGTCGTAGTTCTCGGCTGGGTGACGCTCGCGCTACACAGTTACCTCAATGCCCGCTACATATCTGAACTGGGCACACACTATACGGCTGACTGGTTTTCCGACCCACGCTTCTTTATAGGTCTGGCTATCTATCTATTCGGGTTTATTGGCAACATCTACTCCGACACTATTTTGCGTAACCTCCGTTCAAAAAATCCAAGCCCTGACGAACCTCGCTATAAAATTCCATACGGCTTTTTATTCAAATGGGTCAGTTGCCCGCAATACCTGTGTGAAATTATTTCCTTCCTTGGTTTGGCCATCATGACTTGGAATCTTGGCGCAACCTATGTACTAGCAATCACTATGGCCAATCTTGTGCCTCGTGCTCTGATTACGCATCGCTGGTTCAAGAAAAACTTTGATGAGTACCCCAAAGAAAGAAAAGCCGTTTTCCCTGGAATTTTGTAAAACCAGAACAGGCTGATAATGATTGGAATGTAATAATTTGATTACAGCATCCCCTACCCAACAAATACCGGCAATCAAGATGCACCGCTTGATTGCCTATCTGGATAATGTAGGTATTGATGCCAGGCAAATCGCCACCAGTGTTGGCATAGATATAGATGAGATTATTCGCTCAACAGCGGAACAAAATATTCCCAGCATCTACTATGCGCTGATTTACAAAGAATCTGTTAGCGTGCTGCAACAGTCTGGTAAACCTGTAGTATGGGCGGCTGGTCTGGGCAGCGATGCGTTTCGGATGCTCTGCTACTGCATTATCTCCTGCCAGACGCTTGGTAAGGCACTGCAGCGAGCGCAAGAGTACAGCAAGCTGGTCTACCCACTCACCCATCAACTTATGGAATTCACTGAACTGGATAATGGAGTCGCCAGGCTTACCTATACTGTTGACAAAGAAATCATGAGCGATGCCTTTGCCCCTGCTAACTGGAGCCTGGACGAATGCCTTGCGGTTGCTAAATCTTCAGGACTGGAAACCTGGTTTGCGCTGTGTGGGTGGTTGGTCGGCAGAAAGATACAGCCGTCTCAAGCCAGCATTGAAGACACCAATGAACTCAACGCCGCTTATCGTGAACGCTTGGGTGAGTTATATCTTTGCTCGATTGAAGATAACTCCAAACAAACCAGCATTGAGTTTCCAGCCAACATTCTCACTCATAGAATCGTTCACAGCGTTGATTCTTTGGAAGAATTTCTTGAGACCGGGCCGTATCAACTCTGGTCCAGCGACGACAAAATGGTCAGTACTAAAGCAGCAATCACCTCTTTATTAGGCAACGACTTTTCTGATGGCGTGGCGAGTTTTGAAGAGATGGCCGAGATCATGCACATGTCCACCTCAACCTTGCGCAGACATTTGGCACAGGAAGGCACTAGCTATCAAAAAATCAAAGATGAGCGTCGCCGTGATATGGCGATTGAACTACTGTGTATGAGCGAGAAGAAAATTAATGATGTTAGTGAGCTGATTGGCTTTGCCGACACCAGCTCATTCGTTCGTTCATTTCGAAGTTGGACCGGCGTAACGCCAAAAGTCTACCGCGATCAAACCCGCTCGCTACGTTTGAAAACAGACTAGCTACGAATCAAGCTGATTTAGATGCCTTCTCTTCTTGCTCTTTGAGCAAATCAAGCGCGACATCAACAATCATATCTTCCTGACCACCAACCATCTTACGACGGCCGAGCTCCATTAATATAGTTCTTACATCAATGCCATATTTTTCAGAGGCTGCTTCGGAGTGACGTAGAAATGATGAGTAAACACCGGCATAACCAAGAGATAATGTTTCACGGTCAACTCTCACGGGGCGATCTTGCAACGGTCTGACCAACTCTTCTGCTGCGTCCATTAGTTTCAATACGTCACAGCCATGGTTCCAACCTTTACGATCAATCGCCGCTACAAACACTTCCAGTGGCGCGTTACCCGCACCTGCACCCATGCCTGCTAATGACGCATCGACACGACGTACCCCGTTTTGCACAGCAACGATCGAGTTAGCAACGCCTAATGACAGATTGTGATGCGCATGCACACCACGCTCGGTTTCAGGCTTCAAGATTTCATCATAGGCTTGCAAGCGCGCAGCATAACCATCCATATCAATAGCACCACCCGAGTCTGTTACATAAACGCATTGCGCTCCATAGGACTCCATCAGCTTCGCCTGTTGCGCCAGATCTTCTGGCTCACTCATATGACTCATCATTAAAAAGCCAACGGTATCCATACCGATCTCGCGCGCATATTCGATGTGCTGCCTTGATACGTCTGCTTCAGTACAGTGGGTAGCCACTCTGACTGAACGTACACCTAAATCATAGGCACGTTTCAAATCATCAACGGTTGCGATTCCTGGCAAGATCAAAGTTGTCAGCATAGTATTAGTCACCGAGTCAGCAACCGCTTCAATCCACTCCCAATCGGTATGCGCACCAAAGCCATAGTTGAAGCTTGAACCCTTCAAGCCGTCACCATGCGCGATTTCAATAGCATCTACACCGGCCTCATCAAGCGCTTTAGCAATACTACGAACATGGTCTAAGCCGTAACGATGGCGTATGGCATGCATGCCATCACGCAAGGTGACGTCCTGAATGAATATCTTCTCTTTAGTCGGGTCAGTTAACTTGCCGCTCATGCTGCTACTCCATATTTCAATTCAGCAATTTTTTCTGCTGTGCCCATAGCAGCCGAAGTCATAATGTCGAGGTTGCCTGAATACTTTGGCAGGAAGTGCCCTGCTCCTTCCACCTCCAGAAAGATTGAAGTTTTAAGCCCCTGCGCTTCACCATAGCCGGGTATGTTTAATTTTCTATCAGCACCGAAGGTTTCAAACTGTACATCTTGCTTGAGCCGATAACCCGGAACATATTTTTGTACAGCGGCAACCATCTCTGCCACTGATTGTTCGATATCACTTTCACTAGCGCCAATCGACAATGTATAAATAGTGTCACGCATGATCATCGGTGGTTCTGCTGGATTCAGAATGATGATCGCTTTACCATTTTCAGCACCACCTACAATCTCGATTCCTCGTGCGGTGGTCTGGGTAAACTCGTCGATATTGGCACGCGTACCAGGACCCGCTGAACGCGATGACACCGACGCAATTATTTCTGCATAGGGAACAGACTCAGAGACTCGCTTTACCGCATACACCATTGGAATGGTCGCTTGTCCACCACAGGTCACCATATTGACGTTAGCTTCATCGAGGTGCTCACTCATGTTAACGACTGGCACACAATAGGGGCCAATGGCGGCTGGAGTTAAATCCACCATTTGCTTACCAGCACTGCGGCAGGCGTCATCATGCATTTTATGGGCATAAGCAGAAGTTGCATCAAATACAATCTTGATGTCATCCCAGACAGTCAGTTTTTTTGCGCCTTCAATACCTTCATGGGTAGTACCGATACCTGATTCTTTTGCCATCGCCAAACCTTCAGAGTCAGGATCGATGCCTACAACCGCACCAACCTCCAGTGTGTTGGACGTATCCCGAATTTTGATCATAAGATCCGTTCCGATATTGCCGGATCCAATAATCATGGTTTTAACTTTGCTCATCACACACCTGCCATTCAGATTCTTGTTTATTCAGCTTATAAACAGAGATTACCATTTAATGTAACTACTGTTGATACATATGCCTTAAGTTTGCACATAGCCTTAACAAATGTCATTGTTCTGAAGAGTCATTTACACAGACGAATGGCTTTTTCAGTAACAACCACCTAATGATAATCAGGAGAATAAAATGCGATTTTTACTAACGGGCATACTTTTACTCTCGGCCTGCACTCACAGCAACCTTGAGAAACCTGATTTATTCGCCAGTCTCTGCGGACAGACTTATACAGGTAAAGTGGTGAGCACTGATCCTCAAGATGAAGATTGGCGCAAAGAAATTCTAACCATAGGCCCCGTCAACTGCACAACCGATAACACTATTCTAATACCACTCGCTGTCGGTACCAATACCAGTCGCACCTGGGTAATTACCGGGCAAGGCTCCAGCCTTGAGCTACGCCACCAACATCTTCTGGATGATGGCTCACCCGACCCGGTATCAGAATACGGTGGGCCGATACGTGGCGAACCAGTGCTTACTGGCAACACATGGAAAATGTATTTCCCTGCCGACAAGAAAACGATCGATATCTTCAATGACAATGACCTGGCCGTATCAAATACGAATGTGTGGACCCTGGAAATTAAACCCGGTGAACTACTGGGGTATGAGCTAAACCGTGAGAACCGGAATTTCAGGGCAGAGTTTGATTTAAGCAGTAACTGAAACAGAAGACTTCACTGCCGAGGATAAGATTATGAAAATTCGCTGGTTTTACTGCTCTGTCATTACCATGACATTACTACTAACCAGTTGCGCAAATACAACCGCGAATCCTCCTGTTTCACCCGTTAAAGCAATAAAATTGGAAGGCTTCTTAGCTACTGAGAATATACATTTTGATGAGTTCTGGGTTAAACCGAACATTGATCTTTCCAGCTATACGAAAATCATGGTTCGCAGCTCTGGAATGCAGTATCAGGAAGTTAAACAGGCTCGAAAATCTAAAAGCAAAGTTTATCAACATTATGATCTGAATAAAGAAGAAAGAAATAAACTCGCTAATCTGGCCACCAGAGAATTTAAACAAGAAATCATCAAAGTCAAAAATTTCGTGATTGTTGACACGCCAGGAAAAAATACTTTGCAGCTAAATTTAGGCCTGCTCAATGTTTCAACTTTTGTGCCTCCAGATAAAGTCTCAAACGAAAATATAATTCGGAAAACTGTTGGGACTGCAGTGGTCACTTTAGAATTTTATGATTCAGAGTCTAACGAGCTACTGATGCATGGGTTTGATCAGATCATTGTGAAAAAAATAGGTCACGAATCAATATCCACACTAGGAGCAAAAAGATGGACAAAAATAAGGAAAATGCCTGCAGTATGGGCTCGAGGCTTAGCCGCTAAAATTGACAGTACCCAAAACGTTACCTCCAAATAAAATACCGCGGTTTTTTTCATGGGCACCGGTTTCGTGCAAGTTTAGTTTATTCATTCTGCTTTTTGTTCTTCTTGTTTACACCAAAGTTAAAATCGGTTTTTACATCAAGACGTGTAATAATTTTAAGTAATCTATCAGTGTTGTGCTTGCTCGTATTTAATATCAATTTATTACTCGGTATATACGCAGATAATGAGCCTTGCTGCGGAATTAACGGTCTTAGTATTGGCACCATCTGTGCTGCTGGAACATGTTTGATTTCAACAACTGTTAATACTGTTTCTGAGGCACTATGCTTACTACTATCACCATCATTAGCCAACACTAATGATCGCTGCTTCAGCGTCGACATAGGTGCCACCACATACATCCCTTCAACTTCAGCCATGCCAAACTGATGCAAGTTCAATATCGTGTGCAACTCGGAAAAATCAATCTTTTCAGATGCAATTCCCAGCAAATGGATTTTCGCATTGACTCTAGGATCTACTAATAAAGCGATATCTTTACGTTTGGAAAAATCTTGTAGAAGCTTTCCTAATGAAATTGAATTTAGTCCATTATCAACTGATTCGACAATTTCATTGTCGTCAGCTGCAATTGCAAAAGATGAGAATACGAGAAGAATTAACAACAGAAGTGAACGCATTTGAATTCCTTTTCATTAGTGGGGATTACAAACCGAGACCATCAACGACATTAATGGTTCATAAAAACAGATGATACGTCTGTTTTGACAAGATGAGCTAGTACTTATGTATGAGTTTGGTAGGAGTTACAAGACCTGGCTTATAAAAACGGGTTATTGAATTTACGTTGGAGTGATTAATCAGGAATTATTGAAGGTCATCCTTGGTCTTCACCCTTCGGGCAGCTTTACTGCGTTGCGCTGATGGCATGCCCTTTGGGTACCTAAATGCTTGGTCGCATATAGTCGGCCGCTCTCGCACATCCATGTGC
>CALISW010000084.1 GCA_938041655.1 uncultured Thiotrichales bacterium
CTCGCTTGCAGTTGCTGCGGTGTGTAACTGCATCGGAAATTCACTGGTATCACAACCCAGTTCTGACGCCAGATGTCGATACTCAGACCCGATCTGATCCTGATCTCCACCCCGCTCAATTACTTCGGTCATCAAATACTGGCTAGCCTCTTTTGAACCCAAACCAACACGTCGTTTCGCACCGCTAAGCCAGGCAAGGAAACCACTTTTCAATAGCCCCTGACAATCCAGCACCAGATCATATTCTTGTGCTCGAAGTTCGGACTTGAACATACGGATTTTTTTAAAGAGCTGAAAAAATTTAAAGCCTTTACGCAATTTATCCCAGCCGCTTTTGTCCCAAATGACCACTTCTTTGAGCTGAGGATGATCACGCAGCAAAGGCGCTGACTCTGGCTGCACCAGCCAATTAATCTCAGCATTAGGAAAGCGTTGTTGCAAGGCATCAACCAACGGGCTTGCCATGACAATATCGCCAATCGCACTCAAACGAATAATGAGTATCTTCATCGCTGATCCGAAAAACGGTCACTTACCGTAATCAGCAACAACAGCAGTACCAGCGTGACCGGCAAATTTCTAAGAAACAACCATGAATTAAATAGGCCAAACACCAGATTGAATATCACCAAACCCAACCCGGCCAAGCCGGCAAATACCTGGGTTTGTGTGTGACTGTCGAACAGTGTTCGCCAAAAATACAGGCCCGGTAAAATGAATACTCCCAGCATCATTAATAGAAAGCCAAGTAACCCTGTAGTGGCAAGCACGTCAACGTAAATATTATGAAATATAGCAAAAGAGGCTGTGGACAAAGACACTTCACCCTGCTGGATCAAGCGATCCAGATCTTCTTGACCATCTCCGATGCCGGTTCCGAAAACAGGTTGCTTATTCCAGATATGGTAGCCACCTTGCCATAAATTAAGACGGGCACTCACTGAATTATGCTGAACCTTACCTTCCGTATATTCCTGAACTTGGGCCGCTGTCGAGACATACCGCTGACTGAAATACTCGCTCTGACTAAAAACAGCTGTACCTATTAAAAAAGCACATAGCGAGATGATAATAAATTTATTATGCCCACCGGGTTCTTGCATGGATTTCAATATAGCCAGAATCAATATCATTAGAGCTGTACAAACTGCCGAAATAATCACGCCACGCGAACCAGCGGCGAGTAACGTGTAAACGCCCGCAACCACAACAATCAGCAATGGGATTCTGATCCGGTTATCAGAAACACTGACGAACAACGCCAGCACTACCAACCAGTACAAGCCAGCCAGATAAGCAAAAATATTGGGATTATAACCAGTAAACACCCCCGCTCTATACAAACCCTGAACCTGCAACTGATAAAAAGAAAAGACAAACATAAGGCTGGTAGAAAAAACCACCGCAATGGCTATTATATTCGCACTCAGGCCAGCCTGAATTCTATGAAAGGCGAACAGAATTAAAATGACACCAGTGAGAAAGAAGGGATAGTAACTGTCAAAGCGCCAGCCAGCCGCCTGTAAATCAGCATTGTTAACCAGACTGCTGATCGAACTAAGAAAATACAACAAGAAACCAGCATACAAGAGACGTACCGCAGCACTGGGGAAAGTGACAGAACCTTTTGCTGACCAGTAACGCTTGCCAAAACTAATCATTGCCCATAACGAAATGATGGCTGCACCATTACTCGCCACCTTGGAAAATAAAGGTGAGAACGCCAGAATCAGGCAGACACTCACGGCCAGAATCACCGCAATCTTGTCAGGACTCTCGCTCTGATCTGGGTATAATAAGTTTTGTAACAACGACGGGCGCATACACGCTCCTGTATTTCACAGCCGGATTGTACTGACCATCAACTACTCTGACCAGCAACTAAAGCCCAAGCCATGTGCGGAATAGCGGGAATCATCTGCAAATCGGGCGCTCCAGACCCTATTGATCTTGAGGAAAGTGCCCGACAACTGGCACATCGCGGCCCTGACAATCAGGATTATGTGATTCGCGAGAACGTGGGGCTGGTACATACCCGGCTTTCTATCATTGATCTCGAGGGTGGCGATCAGCCATTGTATAGCGACGATCAGCGGCAAGCACTGATAGTGAATGGTGAAATTTACAATTACCCTGAATTAACTGATCAGCATAAAAAATCAGGCAATAAATACATTACCCACTCAGACTCGGAAACTATTCTGCACGAGTTAGAGCTCAACGGGGTAGCCGGAATTAAAAACCTGCATGGCATGTTTGCTTTTGCGCATCATGACTTGCGTAGTGGCACCCTGATACTGGCAAGAGACAGGTTGGGCATCAAGCCTCTGTATTATGCTCGGGAAAATGATCGCTTGGTATTTGCTTCCGAAATTAAAGCATTACTACCATTACTCAATTCTACTCCAGACATTAATGAAGCCGCTTTGATCCAGTTTTTACAAAACCAGTTTTCAAGCGGTCGTGACACCATTTTTAAATCAATTCATCGCCTCTTGCCCGGTGAATATTTACAAGTGGATAAAAACCTGTCACCGCAGATAAAACAGTATTGGTCAGCTTTGGAAGTTAAGCCGCGAAGCATAAACTATCAACAAGCAGCCGAAGAATTTGATCCACTATTTGAGCAGGTAATCTCCGAGCACATGCGTTCTGATGTTCCTTTTGGACTATTCTTGTCTGGCGGGGTTGATTCCGCAGTAGTGCTCGCAATGCTGCATCAATTTAATGCTGCCAGCATCAATAGCTATGCGGTTGGCTTCAAGGCTTCGGGCATGCATCATGAGGTCAATGGCGCCAGACAAATGTCGGAACTGTTCGGCACCACACATCGGGAAATTGACGTCACACCCGAGCAAGCCTTTGCTCAATTACCCCGAGTAATATGGGCCTGTGATGATTTGATGCGCGATTACGCCTGCTTACCCACTGCCGTGATGTCTGAAATTGCCGCGCAGGATTTAAAGGTGGTTTTTACCGGCGAAGGTGGAGATGAAGTATTTGCCGGTTATGGCCGCTATCAAAAGTCGAATCTGGAACGCCGCTTAAGAAGCTTGTTGCACCCGGGCAGTGGTGGTTTTAGAACTCGCGGCCAACTTAAATCGAAAACCTACAACAACTTGATAGGCTCAACGCTGACCCCGGCTACGCCAACGTACCGCCAGCCCTTTATTGATGCCTGGCAAGCAACACCGGCACGCTGGTCGAATATTACGCGCAGTCAATATACAGATTTAACCACCGCGCTGCCTGACAACTTATTGAATAAAGTAGACCGCATGACTATGTCATTTGGCCTTGAAGCCAGAGTCCCTTTTCTGGATCATCGCATTGTCGAGTTTGGACTGTCTCTACCTGACGAATTAAAAATTAAATCCGGTCAGGGTAAATGGTTCCTCAAACAATGGGCAGAAAAGCATATTCCCAGAGAGCATCTACAACACAAGAAAACCGGCTTTAACGTACCAGTCAATGACTGGCTGGATGATGCGCTGTTAAAAAATCTTTCACAGCGTCTGCCGCAACATCGCTCAATTACAGAACGCTTTAATATTGATGCCGTGAAAAATCTGTTTACCGCCCAGGCTCAAGGCAAAAATCGACGACGCGAAATCTGGTGCCTGATGCAATTTGCCATCTGGCATCAACTATTCATCGAGTCACCAGGAAAAATTCCTGACAGCAATGAGAGTTTGCTTGAATGGATACACTAAGACCTCATCTGGCGGTATTCATTTCTCTTTCAGGCGCTGGTGGCGTCGAACGAATGGTCATGAATTTGGTGCGCGAATTTTCGCGTTACCCTATTAAACTTGACCTGCTGACATTAAAGGCCAACTCAGAACATTTCGCTGATATCCCGTCTACTGTCAGAATCATTCAACTTAAATCGAACAGTTCGGTCACCTGCATACCTGAACTCAAAAGATATTTTCAGCAAGAGCAACCTGACGCAATGCTGGTGGCAAAAGATCGCGCCGGACGTGCTGCCTTAAAAGCTCGAAAACGTGCTAGCAGTAGTACTAGAATAGCCATCAGGCTGGGCACTAACCTGTCGAGTGCCCTTACCAAAAGATCCGTTTTGAACCGCTGGTACAGATTAAGACGCATCCAAAAAACATATCCACTGGCTGATACCATCATCGCCGTCTCCAATGGTGTGGCTAATGACACGCATACCCTGAGTCATTATCCACTGGAAAAAATTCAGGTCATCAGAAACCCGGTGATTACCGCTCAGATGCGGGAACAGGCTAAAGAATCAGTCCCGCATGAGTGGTTAAACGATGAGATCCCGGTTGTAATGGGGGCGGGAAGATTCACCGATCAGAAAGATTTTGATACTCTAATCAACGCCTTTGGTAAACTGTCCGAGAATCGTAATGCACGACTGATAATACTGGGCGAAGGTAAGTTACGACCGGAGCTGGAAGCACTAATTGACGAGTTACAGCTCCACGACCAAGTTATTCTCCCCGGCTTTCAATCCAATCTTTATGCGTGGCTGGCGCACGCCGATCTTTTTGTTTTATCTTCTCGTTGGGAAGGCTCACCGAATGTCTTAACCGAAGCTCTGGCACTGGGCATTCCCAGTGTCTCAACTCGCTGCCCCAGCGGGCCCGATGAAATATTACAAAATGGGAAAGTGGGTCCATTGGTAGAGATTGGCGATGTCAATGCTCTCGCGACAGCAATGCAGACTACTCTGGAAGCCCCACCTGAAAAGCAGCTGTTGCAAGCTGCCGTCGCCGAGTATACTGCTGCTGTATCCGCACAACGCTATCTAAAAGCCCTGAACATTGATGCCACACCAGACTGATCATGCTGCTCTCTAATCGATTTAATTTCTTGTTTGTACACATCGCCAAGACCGGCGGCACTAGTGTACGTGCAGCCTTGCAGGGATTGAGATGGCGAGACCCTGTCTACTACCCAATGTTCATTGCCAGTCGTTTGAGTCACCTCACCGGTCACAAGATTGCCAGCAAGCTTCCTCGACATGCAAAAATAGTGGCAGCCCAGCAGATGCTGCCGGAAGAATATTTCAAGCAGCTCTATAAATTTACTTTTGTCAGAAACCCCTGGGATTTACAAGTCAGTTCATTTCACCACATACAGCGAGAACGCCCACATGTGATGAATGGCATTACAGACTTTAAAGAATTTTTATTGTGGAAATTCGATCCTGAAAGACCATACCAATATCATATTGACACTTCGATAGAGTTGCAGAGTGACTACTTGATTGACCTGCATGGCAATCCTTTAACGGATTTTATAGGTCGTTATGAATCACTGGCTGAAGATTTCAAACACGTCTGCAACAAAATCGGCCAACCAAAACTAGAGCTGCCGCATAAACGTAAAGCTACCAATCGCAAGAAAGATTATCGAGAATATTATAATGATCAGACAGAAGCACTGGTCAGGGAAAAGTTCGCCGCTGATATAGAACTATTTGAATACAACTTCAACGATGGCAAGACTCAGAGCGACTCAGCTAGCTAAAGGTATATTTGGTTCCGCAGTAGGGACAACAGTATTCTGCGCCCACTTTTTCATCAATCGGTAAAAATACACGTGGGTGTGAAGCCCACGCAGAAGAAGCATCCATCGGGCAATGCAACGGAAGATCGGCTGCCGTAACGGTGAACTCAGTCGCATCGCTGGGCATAGGGTGGCTGGATTGCTTGTCTTTCATAGTCGTTACTCTACCGGGGTCAGCCAGTGTTTATAATTATCGTCTTTGCCATGCACGATTTCAAAAAATTTCGACTGGATTTTTTCTGTAATCGGGCCACGGCTACCAGCACCAATAGTTCGATTATCTACTTCGCGCACCGGCGTTACTTCTGCCGCAGTGCCGGTAAAAAACACTTCATCGCAAATATACACTTCATCTCGAGTGATGCGTTTCTCGACAATTTCATAGCCCAGCTCTGATGCGATCGCGAATACACTACGACGCGTAATACCATTCAATGCAGAAGTTAAATCAGGTGTGTAAATAACACCATCTTTAATCAGGAATATATTCTCGCCACTGCCTTCGGCCACATAGCCCTCATTATCCAGCAACATGGCTTCATCATAGCCGTCTGCCACGGCTTCCTGTAAGGCCAGCATGGAATTAATGTAGTGACCATTCGCCTTGGCTTTGCACATGGAAATATTAACGTGGTGTCTGGTGTAAGACGAGGTCTTGATACGAATCCCTACTTCCATCCCTTCATCACCCAGATAACTACCCCATTCCCAGGCGGCAATACTCAGATGAACATTCAAATTATCGGCTCGTATACCCATTCCTTCTGAACCATAAAACGCCATCGGGCGTAAATACGCTGCCTCGAGGTTATTTAATCTGACGGCATCCAGCTGGGCTTGCATAACAATATCTTTATCCCAACGCATGGGCATTTGCATGATCTTGGCAGACTCAAACAAGCGATTAGTATGGGCTTCCAGTTGGAAAACAGCGGTGCCAGTCTCAGTCTTGTAGGCGCGCACCCCTTCGAATACGCCCATGCCGTAATGCAATGTATGGGTGAGCACATGCACATTGGCTTGACGCCAGGGTACAAATTCGCCATCCATCCAGATTACACCATCACGGTCAGCCATACTCATGGATACTGCTCCACTCAAATTTATTAAAGGCTATCTATTCTCTCGGAACACGGGCATGAGATCAAACAGTATTGATCAATTAATTTCTCACGCAGATCTAAAATTCGTTATCCGAGATTTGGGAAGTAAACTGGGTATCTACCAGAGTACCTGAAAGCGTTGTCTCGCCGGTTTCCGGACCACCGAATGCAGACTTGTTAAAGGCTTTCAAATAAGCCTCTTCAGAATCAATGGTACCTGCACGCAACAACTTCTTGAGTGTACCATCCATGGTTTGCATGCCGGAAGCCTTGCCACTCTGCATGGCTGATTCCAGTTGATCACTCTTACCTTCACGAATCAGATTTGAGATGGCGGAGTTGTTGATCATGATCTCAATCGCAGCTACCAGACCACTACCATCAGCACGTTTCACCAGTTGCTGAGAGATAACAGCTTTGATCGAAGTTGAAAGCATTGAGCGCACCTGCGCCTGCTTCATTGCTGGAAACGCATTGATAATACGATCAACTGTCGAAGAAGCGCGATTGGTATGTAAAGTACCCATGACCAGAATTCCAGTTTCAGCTGCGGTTACTGCCAAGCTGATAGTTTCCAGATCACGTAATTCGCCCACCAGAATTACATCCGGATCTTCACGCAAAGCCGAGCGCAAGGCCGCAGCAAAACTCTCGGTATGCTGACCCACTTCACGTTGACTGATTAAACACTTGCGACGTTGGTGTACAAATTCAATCGGATCTTCGATACATAAAATATGACCCTTGCGATTTTTATTCACTTCATTAATCAAAGCCGCCATCGTGGTTGATTTACCGGAACCGGTTTTTCCAGTCACCAGTATCAAGCCCTGTTTGTGATTACACACCGACTTCAACACTTTGGGCAAACCCAGCGCGTCTATACTCGCTGCTTTAGCCGGGATGGTTCTAAACACAGCACCCAGACCATTCAAGTGGCGAAACACATTGACCCTAAAACGCGACAAGCCTTCAATTTCGTAAGCAAAATCGACGCCGTCTTGTAAATCAAATTGTTGCTGAGCGAAATCGGACATAATCTCGTTCAAGTAGGCGGCCAGATCATCATTTTTGACTTTTTCGTCACTGATCGCTTCCAGCTCACCATAAATACGCATACGTGCCGGCTCACCTGACATCAAATGCAAATCAGAACCATTTTTTTCAATCAGCTCACGCAGTATGTCATCTACTTTATTCATCGTCATACTCCGGTAACAAACTCGCATCAGTTATGTAACGCCTGAACTTCTTTGGCTCTAACGCATATTGGTAGGCATCATCCGGATCCACTTCTTTATTTTGTATTGCCTCCAATAGAGCCTGATCCATTAACTGCATACCTTTATCTTTGCCCGTCTGGATTTGCGAGGCAATCATGTGAATCTTGTCTTCCATAATCAGTTTACCAATCGCCTTGGTCATAACCATAGATTCAATCACCGCTTTACGCCCCCTGCCCTCGGGCACTTTCACCAGAATCTGGGTCATGACACCCAGCAGGCTTTGCGCTAAAAACGTTTTACTCTGATCACGTTGCTCAATCGGCACCGCATCAATAATTCGGTCGATACTTTTCACTGCAGTTGTGGTGTGCAATGTTCCAAGCACCAGATGGCCGGTCTCTGCAGCCGTCATTGCCATACCAACTGATTCAGCGTCACGTAATTCACCCACCAAAATAACATCTGGGTCTTCACGCAGTGCGGCACGTAATCCCTGTGCAAAACCTTGCACATGCGTTCCAATTTCGCGCTGGATGACTTGTGAACGTTTACTCTTGTGAATAAATTCTATCGGATCTTCAAGACTGATGATGTTGTCGGTGCGGGTTTCATTAATGTGGTTGATGATTGCTGCCAGCGTGGTGGACTTACCAGTACCGGTAGCACCAGTGACCAGAATCATGCCTTGCTGATGATCGATCAAGGAAGTGACTACATCGGGCAAATTCAAACTCGCAATGGTAGGAACTTCTGGTGGGATATATCTAAACACCGCACCAGGACCGGTAGATTTTCTAAAGTAGTTGGCGCGGAAACGACCCACCTCTTCAGCACTGTAGGAAAAATCGAGGTCGTTGCCATCCTGATAGTATTTCTTTTGATTGGGAGTGAGAATTTCCAGCAAGTAAGAACTAAGCTCGCGTTCTTCCATTTCCCTGAATTTGATTGGCATCAAATCGCCACTCATGCGCAGCATCGGTGGCATACCAACTGCCAAATGCACATCAGAACAGCCTTGTTCTCTACCCAGTTTTAAAAACGCGTCCAGTCGTGCCATGTATTCTCAACTTAAACAGGTAAACGACCTGTTTTATGATTATGCTGAAAATTATAGCACCGCGACCTGAAATGTCGCAGCAGAGAGTGGTTAAACTTCGTAATCGCGCAAGGTTTCTTCGAGCTCTTTCATACTTTGGAACCTGTCTTCAGGTTTGACTGCCATCATTTTCATGACGATATTGCTCAATGGCAGTGGCACTTTGTCATTCACTTTGTGTACTGGATCGATTTTTCCATGCACGTGTTGGTATAAAACCGCCATATTGTCATCACCGGCAAAAGCGGTGATGCCGCTCAGCATTTCATAAAATATGATGCCCAAACTGTAGATATCTGTGCGGGGTCCCAGGTCTTTACCCAAAACTTGCTCAGGCGCCATATAACGAGGGGTACCGATCAAAATCCCCGTTTTGGTAAGTTTGGTATCACTACCGGTTTGTGCAGCGGAAATACCAAAATCGACGATTTTCACCTGATCTTTATTATCGACCAGAATATTACCTGGCTTGATATCGCGGTGGATAACGCCCATTTCATGCGCCACTTCCAGTCCGGCAGCAACATCCGCCGTAATATTGATGGCGCGCTGAAAGTCCATCGGTTTATGCGCTTCCATATCAGCCGAGAGACTCAGCGACGGGAAGTACTCCATGGAAATCGCATACAGGCTGCCAACCTGCAAGAAATCATAAATTCGAATAACATTTTTATGCTGGATTTTTCGTGCAAAGCGTAGTTCACGTATAAAGCGTTTGATCATTGATTCTTCGAGCGCCATCTTTTGATGCAACACTTTGAGAATCATCTGCTCATCAATCACTGTATCCTCTACCAGCAATACGGTACTGAACGCACCCTTACCGATGCGTCGCACAAAGGTGTAACGATCTGACAGCTCATCACCAGGACTGAGACCTTTAATATTGACCTCACCCTCATTATTAATAGTAAGCGTCTCACCTGGTTCAGGCTTCGGCTTCGGTGTTGGTTGACCCGTTTTTCGTTTTGATTGTTTCGCCCTACCCGGCTCCTGGATAACCTGACTTAACTCATTTACGCTTTCTTCGAAGATATCACTAATGTCGACACTCATGCGCTTCTCAATGCGCTCCAGACTTTCGGCAGCTGCCTCTTGCACCTCTTCTACCGAAAGCTTCGCTCGTTTCTTAATCGCGGTTTTAATATCATCAGCGCGTACACTATCGACTAAGGCCGACAAGGTATACATTGCCTCAATAATAATATTGGGGTCTTCACTTTCCAGCATTTGCTGTACTTCAGGCACCGACTTGGAATCGGCTAAGGTACTTAAACCACGCAACACCACGGGTGCTGCCTGGGTATCGCGCTTCATCAAATTAATCAGACCAGGGACGGCTTTGGCGTTGCCAATATTCGCCAGCGCATCAATCGCACGTTCGCGCACCCACCAGTCAGAATCATCCAGTGCTTTAATCAGCTCGTCGAGCGCTGCTTCACTTTTAGTCGAATTAAGAATTTCAATCGCGGCACGACGTACATATTCATCTTTGCTGCGAATCAATTTAACCACGGCGTTAACCACACGCGGTCCACCAATCTGCGCCAGCGCATCGGCTGCTCGGGCACGCACCCACCAATCGGTATCTTTGAGCGCACCGAGCAAATCTTCGATCGCATTGGGGTACTGCATGCCATTGAGGACTTCAACAGCACCACGCCTGACGTATTCAGACTCGTCTTTAAGCAGGTCGATTAAGTATTTTACTGTTTTAGGGTCATTGCGCTTGATTACGGCATCAACGGCGCGAGTCTGGATATTGTAATCATCATCCTTGATCAAGGTACACAAGACGCCAATGTCTACCTTGGTATTGATTTTTTCCAATGCCTCAAGCGCCTCAAAACGTATGGTTTTACTCTTATCTGTTAAGCGGCCCAACAAAGCATTACGTGATTGCGGTGTATTGAAATGCGCCAGCAACTTAACCACGCCTAAACGAGTATTCGGGTCTTTAGCCGAGACACGACTCACCAGTTCAGGCACGATTGCCTCATCCTGGCAATCTTCCAACAAACGAAACAACGCCAGTCGCTCACCGGGCTGCAAGGTACCGGTTTTACGAATCAGTGCAACCGGGTTAACCCGGTTTTTATGCGCGCGAAGAATTTTTAAGAGCGCTGTCTTGGCGGTTTCGCTGTTATCGAACAAGGTCAATAAAGCAGTTGGATCATATCCCGTGTTTTTTGAGAGTACGTCAACCGTGGTAGCAACAACTTTCGGGTGCGCCTCGGAGTGCAAACCGCTAAAAAAAGCCGGCAGTGTGGCAGTATCAACCATCTGATCGAGAATCTGATGGATACGTCGGTCGACGCTATCTTCAGCAGAAGGAATTTTTTCGATGAGTTTGGGAATCGTAGCCGCTGGCTCGGCACGTAATTTACGAATACTGGAGCTGAACCCTGGATCATTTACATCAGGCGCAGACAAGCACTTATCCAAATGCTTGTCTATCCTTAGAGTTCCGAGTAATCCCACAGTATTATTCCATTAATTCAAATGCAACACAGCTATTCCTTGCGCGCTATTGAGTGGTCACCTTGTTAATAAAATCTTTATTAGCCAGTACGTAATTATTTTCTGTATCAGCGATGGTGATAAACAATTTATCTTCGCGATTCAGATAGTCAAACAATCGAGCGCTTTCTTCCGGCAGCAAAGCACTGACATCGCCATGTACTTCACGCTTGTCATTCATCGTAATACAAACACTTGCCGTAAAATTCTCGACGGCTTGTGGCTGTTTTAGTTCACCGCGTTGATAAATCAACCTCAAAATACTGTCCTTGCCTATAAAACAAATCCCTGCTTGATCTTCATCAAATACGATGAACCGCCTTCGGTCATTGACCAAATCAGCGGGAGTTTCCGGATAGCCGGTTTCGTCTTTCGCAAAATGCAGAAAAACGTTGCCCTTGAGGGTTTTTTCGTCACGCATCTCCAGCACGACGGGAAAACACTTTTTTTGAACAATAAACCGAGTGTCAACCATATAATTTTACCCCTAAAAGCAAAGCAGATAAGGCCTCATTATGAGAGCAATTACACCAAATACACATGTTTTTTACATCTTGTCAGCTTATACGCTCGTTTAGCTTCCAGGCAGCCGTTGCCGGTGCTTTGGCACCCAGAATCATCTCACAAGTCTCTTCTCTACTCAGATTTTGTAACAATCTTGGTTTTGAGATAACGTGGCCCTGCGCAAAATCCACATCCAGACGGGCCAACTCGTCCCTGACTTCTTCAGATTCTACATATTCTGCAATAGTCTGCAGACTCATAGTATGACCGACATCATTAATTGCGCTGATCATGGCCCGGTCGACCTTGTCTTCAAGCATATCCAGAACAAAATTGCCGTCTATTTTGAGAAAATCGACTGGCAAGGTTTTGAGATAGGCGAATGAACTCAAGCCACTACCAAAATCATCCAGCGCAAAACGGCAGCCCAGCTGACGCAACTCACGCATAAACACCGCTGCCGAGGCTAAATTCGAGATTGCTGCAGTCTCTGTTATTTCAAAACAAATCGAAGAGGCTGGCACCTGGTACTTCTCAAATAATGACTTGATGTAATCCAGTGTGGTGGTCGAATTGATGGTCAAACCGGATAAATTAATCGCCATGACGAGTTCAGTTGAATAGCCTTCAGATTCGTACCACTGGAATGCTGAATTCACCACCCAACGATCTATCTCAGGCATCAAACTGTAGCGTTCGGCCGAAGGCAAAAAGGCGCCTGGCAAAATAGAATTGCCATTTTCATCGCGCATGCGCAATAAAATCTCGATGTGTCTTTGCGCTATTGCTTCTACCCGGCTGACCGGCACGATATCTTGGTAATACAACTCGAATCTTTGTTGCTCCAAAGCCTCTGTAATTCTTGAAGCCCAATCCATCTCGGCACGTCGGCGGTGTAAATCTTTATCGCTTTCCAGATAGGTGTGAATGCGATTACGCCCTAAATCTTTCGCCGCGTAACATGCGATGTCTGCCGCACTCAAAAGTGACTGCACGCCCTCGCTATGCTTGGTGACCGGCACCAGTCCAATACTGGTACCCACATCAAATGATTTCTCGCCCCAGACAAAACGAAATTCTTTCGATGTCATGCGTAATTTGTCAGCAATCTCTTCGCCTTTTTTAATCGAACATCCTGGTAGTAAAATACCGAACTCATCACCACCTAATCGCGCCAGCACATCACTACCACGCAAGGTCTCTCTAAATAATTGGGCTATCTGTTTTAACAACTCATCACCGGCGCTATGACCACAGGTATCATTCACCAGCTTGAACTGATCCAGATCAATATACATGAGCACATGTTCTTCTTCGGTCTGCTCGGTACTGTTGAGCAAGTTTTGTAATCGACTTTCAAACTCGCGTCGATTCATCAGACTGGTGAGCGCATCGTGCCGCGCCTGATACTCGAGTTCTTCCTGCAGCGCACGTTTTTCGGTGACGTCATGAAATACAATGACATAACCAATAACCTTGTCGGCTAAATCCCGAATCGGAGAAACGTTGTAGTTGATGACCGCGATACTGCCATCCAGAGAATAAAGCTCACCCAGCAATTGGCGTGACTCATGGTTACTACCAGACTCACTGAAAAAATTATTGATCGGGTCATCCAGCCACTGCCCTAGAACTTCCGAATGCACTTTGAATACATCGGCCAGAGGTTGATAGCGCGCCTCGGTGTGCGACCAGCCGGTCAGTTGTTCTGCCACCTTGTTTAGAAAATCTATTCTGCCGTTGGTATTGGTCGTGACTACCGCGTCACCGATCGACTGCAGCGTCACCATGGCACGTTCGCGTTCTTTATCCAACGCTTCATTTATCGCATACATCGAAGACATGTCCAGCAAATAGCCATCCAGATGCTTGAGCTTCTTCTTTTTATCAAACACCGGCATGCTGTAGTTACTGACCCAGCAATAACTGCCGTCTGCTTGCTTAAGACGATAGTCAACACGCACGTCGGTCTGGTTTTTTTCCATGTCGAGCATAACTTTTTCGACTTGTCCGAGATCGGTCGGATGAATTAACGAGGCAAACTCAATTCCGGCTGCCACCATTTTCTGGCTGTCATAACCAAACTGTCGAATATTGTCCGAGACCCACTCCAGCAACCAGTTGCCACCAGCAACACAACGGTACATCACCACCGGTCCTTGCCTGAACAAACGTCGATCACGATTAAGTTCTGTTTCAGATTCCAGTCGCTGTTTGATCTGGGCTTCCAAATCGGAGTGATTACGCTCCAGCTCATTGGTGAGCTGCTTGTTATGACGTCGCAGTACATAATCATTATTGAACAAACTACTTACCTGATTCACCAGGTAGAGCAACAAAGCACTAAAGCAGGTCAGCAATACCGCCACCCACTTGAAACCACCAGGCGCATCGACCAAACACCAAAGTATAACCGGCAGCATCATTGGCAACAGGAACAACCAGAAACCCAATGGTCTCGGTGCATGAAGAAACATCGCACCAAGGGCAACACCAGACAAAAACAAGATGACACTAAAGTGTAGTGTCTGCGTGTTTTCAGGTGGCATAAAGAAAATCAGCATGCCCCAGATACAGCCAGCAATAAACGTACTAAAGTTGAAGAGTTGTATATTAACGGGGCGATAGGCAACAGGCGTTAGCGCCACCAGCTTGGTAATCCAGTAATACCGACCAGCATTGATTAGCAAGTGCGCCGCCAGCCAGTAATGCAACCACGCATCTTTGGTTTGAAACCAGAGAAATAAATATATAGCCACGCCAAAACACAATCCAGTCAACTGAATATTGGCGGCATCTTTTGAAACCTGCCTGTGATTATCTAGCGCGGAGGCTGCTGAGCCATCACCGAACAAATTCTTGCGACTGGAAATAACTGGATCCTTTACTTTGAAAGAACGGGCTGTGATTAGTGAACCGTATTTAACACAGACGCGTAAAGTGGCGAATAGTATATAAAAAAAAGACGCTCACACACAGCGCCAACAAGCTGCTGACCCATAAAAAAGCCCTGTTTAACAAAGTTAAACAGGGCTTTAGGTGTAAAGCGGATGGTTTACATCATTCCGCCCATACCACCCATACCACCCATGCCGCCCATATCAGGCATTGCAGGAGCAGCGGCGGCTGCATCTTGTGGCGCTTCTGCGACCATTGCTTCGGTCGTAATGATCAAGCTCGCGACTGATGCAGCATTTTGTAATGCTGTTCTGGTCACTTTAGTTGGATCAAGAATACCCATGCTGATCATGTCGCCGTACTCGCCAGTGGCAGCGTTATAACCGTAGTTACCTTTACCGCCCAAAACCTTATCAAGTACCACAGAACCTTCGGCACCCGCATTGTTAACTATCTGACGCAGTGGCTCTTCGATTGCACGACATGCGATGTCGATACCAGCTTGTTGATCGGCATTATCTGCAGATGCTTTCTGCATAGCGCCCAAGACACGAACCAGAGCAGTACCACCGCCCGGCACAACGCCTTCTTCAACCGCGGCACGAGTTGCATGCAGAGCATCTTCGACTCGAGCTTTCTTCTCTTTCATCTCGACTTCAGTTGCAGCACCCACTTTGATTACGGCAACACCGCCAGATAATTTAGCGACACGCTCTTGCAGCTTCTCACGATCATAATCAGATGAAGTCTCTTCAATCTGGGCACGAATCTGGTTAACGCGAGCTTTGATATCTTTAGTCGCACCAGCACCGTCAACAATGACAGTGTTTTCTTTACCGATGGTAACTTTCTTGGCAGAACCAAGATCAGTTAACTCAGCTTTCTCCAGAGACAAACCAACTTCCTCAGAGATTACTGTACCGCCAGTAAGTACAGCGATATCTTCCAACATCGCTTTACGACGATCACCGAAACCAGGCGCCTTAACTGCAGCGACTTTAACGATGCCACGAATACTGTTAACTACCAGAGTAGCCAACGCTTCGCCTTCAACATCTTCAGCAATAATCATCAACGGACGACCAGACTTGGCTACATTTTCCAGCAGTGGCAGCAAGTCACGGATGTTTGAAATTTTCTTGTCGTACAACAAGATCAGCGCATCATCCAGATCGGCAACCATTTTATCCTGGTTGTTAACGAAGTAAGGAGAGAGGTAACCACGATCGAACTGCATACCTTCAACCACGTCCAGCTCGTTATCCAGGCCCTGTCCTTCTTCAACAGTAATAACACCTTCTTTGCCGACTTTTTCCATCGCTTCAGCAATGGTGCCGCCGATAGAATCATCAGAGTTAGCAGAAATAGTACCTACCTGGGCAATTGACTTATTGTCATTACAAGGCTTTGAAAGCTTCTTAAGCGCTTCAACACCAACAGCTACAGCTTTGTCAACGCCACGCTTGAGGTCCATAGGGTTCATACCAGCAGCAACTGACTTCATGCCTTCGCGAACGATAGCCTGAGCCAATACAGTTGCCGTAGTAGTACCGTCACCAGCGATATCAGAAGTCTGTGAAGATACTTCCTTAACCATTTGTGCGCCCATGTTTTCGAACTTGTCTTCCAGTTCGATTTCTTTCGCCACAGACACACCATCTTTAGTTACAGTCGGAGCACCGAATGATTTATCCAGTACTACATTTCGACCTTTAGGTCCCAGCGTAACTTTTACCGCGTTCGCCAGAATGTTAACGCCGTTGACCATTTTGGCCCGCGCTTCATTTCCAAATTTTACTTCTTTAGCAGCCATTTTTAGATTCCTCTTGAAATTTGTTTGTTTGGGGGGTTAACCGACAACCGCAATGATGTCTTCTTCTTTCATGACCAGCAGTTCTTCACCATCAATTTTGACCTCAGTACCTGCGTACTGGCCAAACAGAATCTGATCACCCACTTTTACGTCGAGTTCATAGACAGTGCCATTCTCAACTTTGCCGTTACCAATCGCGAGCACTTCGCCGCTGTTTGGTTTTTCTGTTGCACTACCAGGCAGCACAATTCCACCTGCACTGACAGTTTCTTCTTCTAAACGACGCACAATTACGCGGTCGTGTAAGGGACGTATTTTTAACTTAGCCATATTTCACCACTCCTAAGTGATTGAATTAAATAATTATTATCTTAATTTTGATGCTATTTATGCATTAGCACTCTATTTAAGAGAGTGCTAATAATAGGGCCGAAACAGAAGAAGTCAAGTCTTGTCGTGATCGTCAGTAGATTTCCGGGTGTGGTCTTCAAAAACTCGACCGGAAGAAGACTGCTGTCCGGGAGGCTGGTCGGGTCTCAAGACCGTTGTTCTGGCTTTGATATAGCCACCGAAGCGAGCCATTAGCCAACGTATAATCGGCTTACGCGTGAATGGAATCAGACATAAAAAACCAATCGTATCGGTGACAAACCCCGGTGTCAGCAACAGCGCCCCACCAAAAACCAACGCCACACCTTCCAGCATTTCCTGTGCAGGAATCTTGCCACTCATAATAGTCGACTGATAGCGACCGAGCATGGCAAACCCTTGTTGCTTGAGTAACCACACGCCGGTAACCGCGGTGAAGATAACCATGAAAATGGTAGGCATCGTACCGATGAACGTATGCACCTTGAGCAGCACATAAATCTCAAGAATCGGTAAACCTATAAATATAAAGAGAAGAGGCATTTTTATAATGTGGGTGCAGTGCAACAGAATTGCAAGTGAAAGAATCGAATTTCATGCATCAAGAGAATGAATCCGGTAGGATTGCTGCCGGTATTTTGATGAAAAACAAAAACAGGAAAAAAGCATGAGCAAGTACAAGATAGCCATTTTGGCGGGTGATGGAATTGGTCCGGAAATCACAGAAGAAGCCATTAAAGTGCTCAAAGTCATTGAGCAGCGTAACAATCTTGAACTGGAACTCATGCATACACCGTTTGGTGCCAGTGCCTATTTCTCTCATGGCCACCCCTACCCGGATGAAAGTAAAGCGGTTTGCGACCAGGCCGATGCGATTCTCAAAGGGCCGATAGGCTTAAGCCACGAGGCCTCCAAAGAAATACCTATCGATTTACAACCGGAACGCGGCGCCCTGTTACCAATGCGCGCCCGCTATAACACCTATGCCAATATTCGCCCGGTATCACTACCTAAAGGCTTGGCACACTTCTCGCCACTCAAGCCCGAAGTCATCGGTGAAGGCATCGACATGATCATGATTCGTGAGCTGGTTGGCGGCCTTTACTTTGGCAGCAAAGAGACCGGCGTCAATGACGAAGGCCTGCGCTATGTCAAAGAAGCGCTTGAATACGATGAAAACCAGATTGCACAAATCCTGCACGAAGGTTTCAAAATCGCCATGCGTCGCAAGAAAGTATTGCACAATATTCACAAGAGTAACGTCCTGAAATCCAGCGTCTTGTGGAACGAGATCATGGATGAAGTAAAGCAGGAGTACCCCGAAGTAGAAGTCATACACATGCTGGTAGATGCAGCTGCCACTCATTTGTGCCTGAACCCAACCCAATTTGATGTAATGGTGATGGAAAATATGTTTGGCGACATCCTCAGCGATCAGGGTGGCGGCATCCTCGGCTCACTGGGCCTGATGCCCTCTGCATGCCTTGGCCCTGAAAAAGCCTATTACGAACCTTCACACGGTTCGGCACCGGATATTGCCGGCAAAGGCATCGCCAACCCCTACTCAATGATTGGCTCAGTCGCGATGATGCTCGAATACAGCTTTGATATGTTTCAAGAAGCGGAAAATGTCTGGGCAGCCATGCAGGGCGTATTTAATGACGGTTATTCTACCGCTGATCTTTCCAAGCCCGGCGCTGGGGTCAACATGATTAGCACGGTAGAATTTGGTGACAAGGTAGTTGAGAAATTGTCGGCTATGCCAACGATTTAATGTCAGATGCCACTAGAGATTAGTCACATCTAGAGAAAAATTTACTAGCAGATCTAAAATACTGGGCATTCGCGCTGCGTATCTAAAACTCACAACAGTAGTATGTGAGTATGAATATACAGTCTGCATTTAATAAGTTCACTGACTTACCTCTTCCTGCCAGCATGGGTAGAAAGCTTGAGGCGTATGCGATGCATGACGTCATCACCGTTGGCAACGAAAAACAAAAAACATATCAAGGTACTGTTAACTTTTGCGCCTGGAGTTGCATTTTCTGTATATGCATATCCACTTACTTCGGCTTCAACAATAATCTGGTTGGCTCATTGTTTCCTTTGCCATTTTTCATGATCTCTGTTTGGGGTTATTACCTATTTAAACGCCTCAGCCAGAATCTGGTATTTGACTACATTAATGGTATCTACCACCACGGACAAATAAGCAATCACCATCAAAAAAAACCAAAAGGACAAGGTGATATTCGAGAAATACAATGCCTGATAATTTCCAGAAAAAGAAACTCAGGTCACTATGACGAAGACACGAACACCAGTAGCGAAGACTATGATTCCTACCGTTTGGAAATGGAGCTTCTAAATGGAACTAAAAAGGTCATTATGCATAGAGCGCGTTCAGGAAAACCTGTGTATGCAACAGCAGCGCATCTAGCACAACGTATTGGGATTCCAGCCTATGATGCCGATGGGTTACTTAATACCTCAGATCACGATTTAGTTAAACAAACAACCACCAAATCATCTCGCATTAATATTGACGATCAGGAAAAATACAAAGACAAAAAAAATTGGTTCGCAACTATCCTGATAGCCACGTTACTGGCTGGCGGATGGCATATAAGCTACAACAAAAATGAAACCAATGATGAAGTCAAACCTGAAACTGTAGTCAAAGCACCTCATGTGAGCGAAACCCTGCATCCACAAGTGTTGGAAAATCAGATCAAGAAATTTTATGCCACACGCCTGGGTCGCAATTACGTGATGACGTCAATTGATAAAATTGCCATCTTACCAATCGATGAGAAGTATTTTGAAATGCATGTGCGCTATCAGTTCGCACCGTCCAGACCAGGTGTTGGTTATGTTGGATCAGATCAACGGACATTCAAGGTGCGCATTAATAGTTATGATGCCAATTCAGCCAGTATTTCAATATTGTCTATGGGCCAACATAATTCAGCAAATTTCGCTGTTGCAGAACTTAAGAAAGTGCTTAAATAAAAGGACTAAGCTCCGAGCGACTTTAACTTCTGTTGTTCACTCAACTGAATATTAATCAGTCTTATGGTGGCCAGCATGGCAGCAAACACCTGGTTGGAATGTACGCCACGCGTACGCAAGGTTTTACCCTCGTTGATCTGCCAGGTAATAATACATTCGGTTAATGCATCGGTTCGACCGCCCTTGGGAATGCGCACTTCATAATCTGCAAGCTTGGGTAAGGTGTAATCATGTTTGCGCAGCATCACTTCGTTGGTCGCATGAATGAAGGCATCAAATCCGCCGTTACCAGCACCGGTGCCGCTGCATTCTTCATCATCAACCGACAACACCAGCTCGGCATTCGACTCGCCTTTCAGCGAACTACTGACCACACAATCAATCAGTTTCACAAATTGAAACTCGGCACTTTCCATGACGTCGGCGATGATGAATGGCAGATCATCCAGACTCATGTTTTGCTTGGAATCACCCATACTGACAATGCGTTGCAAGACTTTCTTTTGGTCTTCTTCAGATAAAGTGATTCCAAGTGCTTCCAGATTTTTTGAAAGAGAGGCCTTACCGGCCAATTTACCGAGTGCATAACTGCGCTCACGAGAAAATCGTTCGGGGCTTAAACGCGTTTCGTACAAACCACCTTTTTGATCACCATCCGCGTGTATGCCTGCGGTCTGGGTGAATACGTCAGCACCTACAATAGGCGTATTGGCTGAAATCCATTTCCCGGAAAAGGTTTCCACCATATCGCTGACCACAGCAATTTTGCTCTCGTCAATTGTAGTCCTAATCCCCATTTTATCGCGCAGCACGACCGCTACTTCGGCGACTGAAACATTGCCCGCGCGCTCACCCAGGCAGTTTACGGTGCAATGAATAGAAGTGATACCCGCTTTGACTGCCGCCATCACATTGGCAATCGCCAGGCCGTAATCATTGTGTGGGTGGAAGTCAAAATGACAATCCGGATAACGACTGGTCATATCTTTGAGGCTGCTATAGACCTCGTCAGGGGATAATACACCCAGTGTATCGGGCAACATAAAGTGCTCGATAGCAAGGTCTTTAAGACCTTCCATTAAGGCAAACACATACTCGGGGCTATCAGCATAGCCATTGGACCAATCTTCCAGATAGACATTGACTCGCAAGCCTTGTTGTTGCGCATATTCGACGGTTTGAACTATTTGAACCAGATGTTGCTCAAGCGTTTTTCCCAGTTGCTGAGTGCAATGTTTTTCACTGCCTTTGGTAAGGAGGTTGATAACTTCACCACCGGCATCTTTGATCCAGTCAACGCTGCGCTGATGATCAACGAAACCCAACACCTCAACCGCACCGCCATAACCATTTTCTCCAGCCCATTCGTTGATAGCCTTGACTGCCGACTTTTCGCCTGTGGACACACCCGCCGACGCGACTTCGATACGATCGAGCTTCAGCGTATCGAGCAAGGCTTTAGCTATGTTGAGTTTTTCCTGGGGAGAAAAAGAAACACCCTGAGTTTGCTCACCGTCCCGCAGGGTGGTGTCCATCAGGGTGATTTGTGTGGCTGTCATTACATTATTCCTGACTCAGGCTGAATGCCATAACCACGGCAATTCCTTTTTCTGTCGTTCTTCAAAATCAGTGATATGAGATTCTGCCTGCAAGCTAACGGCGATATCATCCAGACCTTCGAGCAGGTTGCGCTTGCGCACCTGATCAAGATCAAACTTGAATTCGGTACCGCCTGGTGTTTCCAGCATTTGTTGTTCCAGATCAACACTGAATTGCACACCTGGGAAACGTTCTACCTCGGCGCGTAACACATCCCATTGTTCCTGTGTCACTGTGATCGGCAAGATGCCGTTCTTGAAACAATTGGCATAGAAAATATCGGCATAACTGGTTGAGATAATGGTATTGAAACCATAATCTTCAATTGCCCACGGTGCATGTTCACGTGATGAACCACAACCAAAGTTGTCGCCCACCAGCAAAATACCTGCACCTTTAAATTCAGGTCGGTTTAATTCAAATTCAGGGTTATCACTCTCGTCTTCAAGATAACGCCAGTCAAAAAACATGGTCTCGCCAAAACCCTGCCGAGAAACACGCTTGAGAAATTGCTTGGGCACGATTTGATCGGTATCTACGTTGGCTCGATTCATCAGAGCAACAACGCTGGTATGATTTTTATAGGGTTCCATAGTGTTCGCTCCTTATAGTTGACGAATATCGACGAAAGTACCAGCACCAGCCGCTGCTGCTGCCATGGCTGGAGAGACAAGGTGTGTACGACCACCCTTGCCTTGCCGACCTTCGAAATTTCGGTTTGAAGTTGAAGCACAACGTTGACCAGCTTTTAGCTCATCACCGTTCATGGCCAGACACATGGAACAACCTGGCTCGCGCCATTCCCATCCTGCCTCGGTAAAGATTTTATCCAGGCCTTCTTCTTCCGCCTGCTTTTTAATCAGTACTGACCCTGGTACCGCAATCGCCCTGACATGCTCGGGTACTTTAGTACCTTTAGCAATTGCTGCGGCGCTGCGGAAATCTTCCAACCTTGAGTTGGTACATGAACCAAGAAATACAAAGTCAATCTTCAGATCACTTAATTTTGTGCCTGGCTCCAGACCCATGTACTCAAGCGCACTTTCACACGCTTTGCTCTTACCTTCTGAATCAAAATCGCTTGGTCCAGGGATAGGCGTGTTCACACCGATCACCTGCTCGGGTGAAGTTCCCCAGGTAACCTGTGGCTCTATATCTTCTGCTTTGAGCTTCACGATCGTATCGTATTTTGCACCATCGTCACTGGGCAAACTTTTCCAGTAACTCATCGCCTTATCCCAGTCATCGCCTTTGGGTGCATATTCTTTACCTTCAAGAAAGGCGTAGGTTTTTTCATCTGGCGCTATCAAACCGGCAGGCGCACCAGCCTCAATTGCCATGTTACAGAGCGTCATACGCCCTTCCATAGTCAGAGATGTGATGGCAGATCCAGCAAACTCGATGACATGACCATTACCACCAGCAGTTCCTATTTTTCCAATCACCGCCAGCGCTATATCTTTAGCAGTACTGTGCTTGTTTAGCTCGCCATCAACTTCAACCAACAAGGTTTTAGATTTTTGGCGCGGCAAGGTTGAAGTTGCTAGCACATGTTCAACATCCGAGGTACCAATACCAAATGCCAGCGCACCAAACGCGCCGTGGGTAGCAGTATGGCTATCGCCACACACAGTCACCATCCCAGGATGTACAAAACCATGCTCAGGTACGACTACGTGGATAATGCCATTGTGCTCGCTATCCATGTCATACAAAGTCAAACCATGCTCTTTGCAATTATCCATCATGGTGACAATCTGCGTATTCGCAATCGGGTCAGCCACCGGCAAACTTCGATTAGCGGTCGGCACACAATGATCCAGTGTTGCCAGAATGGCATGCGGGTTGCGTAATTTTCGTTCAGCCAGTTTCAAACCTTCAAATGCTTGCGGGCTGGTGACTTCGTGCATCAAATGTCGATCGACATATATCAGAGGTGTTTGCCCTTCTGCTTCGTGGACGAGATGGCTATCCCAGATTTTTTCGTACATGGTTTTCGGGCTGCTCATGAAAAAACTCTACCGGTATGGATCGACCGCATAGTTTATCCAGTTTTACCCTCAGGTAAAATGCTCAATTTGAATATTTCAGTGATTTAAGCAACATAATTTGGTGGTTATCATCTGTCGGGATGCTTTTTAAAAAAAGAGCCACAACTTGTGTGGCTCAATCGAGAGGAGTCTCGCTAAAATTTAATCTCAGTTAGTCACTCTTATAACTGCTCAAATTCCTTACGCAGACTGTATTTCGAAGAAGTCACTACCCTTTCAAGGTCTGCAATGCGGCGATTGATTCGCTCATAGCGCGTACTCAGGTTATCACTCATCTCCGAAGGTGAACGCCGATAACTGCGCCAAAAACGCTCTTCAACCGCACCGTCATAAAGCTGCTCGGGACGCGGATCCAGAATCACCCAAAGTACGACGTAGGCAATCAGGAACGGGAAACCACCGAAAATAGTTGTTACTACCATTCCAAATCTGATCCAGCCAACACTGATGCCGAAAAAATCACTCAAGCCGGCACATACGCCTGTTAACTTTCCTTTTTCACGGTTCTTGTACAACTTGTTAGGATTATTTTCATACATTGTCATTACTCCTATCTACGTTATTACTTTCTAAAATTGATTCCAGATTATCGAGCCGTTCTTCCATTACTGTTGCCAGCTTCCATAGCTGTTCCATATTTTCTCGATCTTCCGGCGTCGCACTTTTCATCTTTTTTGCCTGGGTGGCGTAATGCATAAAGACCCATAGTGGCGCCACAAAAATCATAAACAGGATAAATGGCGCTATAAATATTTCACTCATAATCTATCTCCCGCTGGCTTTTCCAGTTCACTTAATTCCTGGCGCAACTCATAACTATTACTGGATACAATTTCTTCTACTACACGCATCCGCTGCTCCATATTTTCCAACTGCCTCAGAACCTCTTCTAACTTGCCATCACTGAGCGTGCCCTGGTTTTTGGATCGGTACTTCAGATACTTTTCAAGCAATCCAGCCGCCAGGCCTAACGCTACAATGGCTACTACCATTTCAAAAACTTCCATAACTTATCTCCCCGTAAGTCAGTATTCGTTATTCGCTGTCCGCTTTAAGATCGGCCAGCTCGGCATCAATCTGCTCTGACACTTCAAGTTCGGCAAACTGATCCTGCAAGCTCGGGTTGCGGCCCATTTCATAGGCATCTACCTGACCTTCCATTTTGTCGATCTTGTTTTCCATCCGATCAAAACTGACCATGGCGTCATCCAATCGACTGTCATAGATGCGTTGCTTGGTCTTGAGACGATTTCCAACGGCACTGTTCTTCATCAGAATTGTCTTTTGACGCGCTCGTGCATCGTCCAGCTTTTCCTGCAAACGACCAATGTCATCATTCAACTTAAACAGCTGCTCTTCCAGAATGTCCAGATCCTGTGTGAGATGCTCAACCGTTTTAGCCAGGTTATGCTTCTCAACCAAGGCGGCTCTGGCTAAATCTTCACGATCTTTGCTTAAAGCCAGCTTCGCTTTGTCTTCCCAGTCTTCTACTTCAGCGGTCATTCTGTCAATACGGCGTTGCTGCTTTTTCTTGTCAGCGATCGCTCGTGCTGCCTCTGATCGAACTTCAACCAAAGTATCTTCCATTTCCTGAACTACCAGCCGAATTATCTTTTCGGGGTTCTCTGCCTTGTCGAGCATCGCGTTCAAGTTCGAATTTACAATATCATTTAGTCTGCTAAAAATTCCCATGATCATTTCCTCTGTTGCTATTAAATAGTCTAACGGTTAATTACTTGGTGGTACTATGAGCTTCTGATTGCAGGTGTAAACGCTCAAGGTCGACACGCTGATTAAACTCAATCTGGTTATCTGCTTCGAGTCGTTCAATTAGGTTCTGCTGACGCAGATTCAATTGCTCGAGCAGTGTTTGATTCGCCTGGTACTCCGCTTCAACCTTGATTGCATTACTGACTTCAATGTCTGCACTCAAATGTGAATGAGGGGTTGCAAACGACATGCTTGTGGCTGTCGCTAGAAACACGGCGAAAAGTATTTTTTGCGTTGTATTCATCTTGTCACTCCGTTTTGTTGTACATATTGCTTACTTACCTAATGCAATACAATTTGCGTGCCAAGAAATACAATTCATTCTAACTAACTGTTTTTATTTGATTATTCATCAATAGCAACTTAAGAGAAGTTTCTTAAAATGGTCAAATAATCCAATTATTGTATTTAAAGGATCACTGGGATAACGTTCGACTATGAGAGACCAAGAACCCCAAAAATTACTCGGCGACGCGCCTGCTTTTCAGGCCGTACTGGAGCATGTATCCAGCGTTGCGCCACTCAACAAACCTGTGCTGATAATTGGCGAACGCGGTACCGGCAAAGAATTGATCGCCTCACGCGTACACTATCTGTCGCAACGCTGGGAAGAGACGCTACTCAAGATCAATTGCGCGGCCCTGCCTGAATCACTACTGGAATCTGAATTATTTGGTTACGAAGCCGGTTCCTTTACTGGTGCTGGTAAAAGACATCAGGGTCGATTTGAACGAGCCGACGGTGGTACTTTGTTTCTGGATGAAATTTCCAGCATGTCGATGCGCGTTCAGGAAAAATTGTTACGCGTGATCGAATACGGTGAGTTTGAGCGTGTCGGTGGCACTGAAACCCTGACAGTTAATATTCGTATCATTGGCGCCGCCAATGCGGATCTGCCTGAGATGGCACGTAACGGTAAATTCAGAGAAGATCTACTCGACCGCCTTTCATTCGATGTGATTACCCTGCCCCCATTACGCGCCAGAATCGAAGATATAGAGCTATTAGCCACGCATTTCGCTACGGGCATGGTTAAAGAACTCAAACGTGAGTTGTTTCAGGGCTTTAGCCAGGCAGCTATGAAAAAACTCGAAGACTACGCCTGGCCGGGTAATATTCGTGAGTTGAAAAATGTAGTGGAACGAGCGGTCTACAGAAATGATGGCAAAAAACTGATTAGTGAAATTGAGTTTGACCCGTTTAATTCTCCCTATCGACCGGGGAAAAATACCGCTAGCTCCAACCAGACTGAATCTAAAGAGATTCTTACTGTCGTACCCACTAATGAGATTAGCGACTTCAGACAACATATACGCGACTATGAGATCAGTTGTTTGCAAAATGCTTTGGAAACAAATCGTCATCACCAGCAAAATACTGCCAAAGCATTGGGTCTAACTTATAACCAATTACGTAGTTATCTACGGAAATATAATGATGAGCTGGTAGACGACGAGGCTCAGGCGACAAAATAGGTGATTTGAGACAATCTCCGAAATTGTGTCAGAGATTCTATACACCATGAATAGCAGCAGACTATAATTTTAACCACGAGTAGCAGTATTGTTTGCAATACTCCTAATAATAACCCGGACACCCACTCCATGCTTCGTGCGATCAACCTGTTTTTAATACTGTTACTGGTCTTGCCGCTGACATCTCGCGCGGAAATTGATCCGGATGATCTACTCACCGCCAAAGAAGCGTTTGTCCTACAAACACCAACAGCCAGTCAAGGGCTGTTACGTCTGACCTGGACGGCGGCTGAGAATTATTATCTTTATGATAATCAGCTTGAGGTTACCAGCAGCAATGCAAATTTAACCCTCGGAGAGCTGATCACGCCAAAAGGTGAAATGAAGCTGGATGAACTGTTTGGCGAAGTAGCAGTGCATCGCGGTGAAGTTGAAGTTCTTGTCCCCTATCAATATAGCGGCACGGCACCTGAAGTGGAGATACAGACACGATCTCAAGGCTGCGCTGATCTCGGCGTTTGTTATCCACCACAAAAAGAGAGCTTTAAGGTAACACTCCCAAGCAACGCGACGGCCCTCGATCTCAACAATAGCAGTGCAAAAAAATCTTCTCTGGCGAGCCGCATTGGCGCTATCGGGAGTGAACCTGAGTTACTGACTGCGGCAGAAGCATTCAAGTTAAGCCCCGAGATTGAAGGCGACAGTTTGATTGTTCGCTTTCAGGTAGCCGATCAATATTACATCTATCGCGATAAAATCATGATGGCGTTTGAGCATCCGGACGTTTCAGTTGATGTCGCTTCATTCCCGCCAGGCGAATGGGTTGATGATCCCGAGTTTGGCATGGTTGAAGTTTTCCGCAATGAAGTGACTGGCGTCTACCCCATTATCGGGCCGGCTGGAGATTACCAATTAACATTAATGGCCGACCATCAAGGCTGCGCCGATGCAGGACTGTGTTACCCACCGGTTAAAGAGACCTTTAACTTGTCGGCATCACTGTCTGGTACTCAACGTACTGCCTCGGTGGCAAACGCTGTGAATCCAGGTGGAAATGGTGCAACAAAAACCACAGCCAACAAAGAAGACTGGTTTTTCGACACTTTGCAAAATGGCAAGCTTTGGCATGTCTCCCTGGCGATGCTGGGTTTTGGATTATTACTGGCATTTACTGCCTGCATGTATCCAATGATTCCGATTTTATCCGGGATAATTATTGGTCAGAATAATGCCGACCTTAGAAATGGTGCAACCATCGGCGCGTCCAAATCATTCAAACTGTCTGTGGTTTATGTGTTGGCAGTTGCGCTTACCTTCGGAGTTATCGGGGCAATTACTGCTGTGCTGGGAAATGGTATTGGCATACAGGCGTATTTTCAAAGTCCGTGGCTACTAATACCTTTTACGATTCTGTTTATTTTACTGGCATTAAGTCTGTTCGGGCTCTACGACATTCAGGTACCAAGTGCTTTACAAGGAAAACTGAGAGCATATTCCGACCAACAAGAAGGTGGTAAGTACACCGGTGTCGCTATCATGGGAGTATTTTCTGCGCTGATCATTGGTCCGTGTGGAGGCCCCATTCTTATTGCCGCATTGGGTTATGCAGCAGCATCCAGCAACCTTGTCTCTGGTTTTGTATCCCTGTTTTTTCTAGGCTTAGGTATGGGCCTGCCATTACTGATAATTGGTGCTGGCGGTTCTAAACTACTACCTAAAGCTGGCGCTTGGATGATCGGCGTCAAAGCCTTCGGCGGCGTCATACTATTAGCTGTTGCACTATTAATGCTGGAACGAATGCCAGGTATATTCCCTACCAAATTAGTGATGGCATTGTGGTCATCATTGCTCGTTATAAGCGGCTTCTTTTTAATGGGCATAGATTCAAGCAAACACTCGTCGATGGAACATACAGCCGGCAAACATTTTTTGCGTGGGCTTGGACTGATTGCCATTATCTACGGAATGCTGGTGATGCTAGGTGGGTTGACCGGTGGCAGCCGCGTCACCGATCCTTTCACTGGCTCATCTCTGACAATGGTTGCTGGAGCTTCCAGCCCCCAGACGAAGACTGAATTCATTACGGTTAAATCGATTGATGATCTGAACACAGAAATTGCCCGCGCCAATACCGCCGGTAAAAGTGTGATGCTGGATTTTTATGCGGACTGGTGTACCTACTGCAAAAAATACGACGCCTATGTTTTCCCTGATCCACGCGTGCAGTCGGCGCTCGCTAATACAGTGTTATTAAAAGCCGATGTCACAGACATCGATAGTGTTGATAAAGCACTCATGCAATCGCTCGAAGTTGTCCTGCCACCGGCTATTTTGTTCTTTGCTACTGATGGCAAAGAAATCCGGCCTGCCAGAGTTGTGGGTGAGCTCAATGCTGATCAGTTTTATCAGCATGTGTCACAAGCACTATAAAAAGTAATGAACGCCATAAAATTATTCGGTCTCGTTATAGTGTCAGCATTGATTGGTATGCTCGCATTTCAATTTACGCAACCCAAACCAACCAATAAGACGCCCACATCAGAAGTTAACAAAACGACAACAAAGGTAACTACCCTTGGTCAACGGCGACCGGCCTTTTCACTTCCGGATTTGCAAGACCAACAACACAGCATTGACGAATGGGATGGGAAATTATTGCTGATAAATTTTTGGGCTAGCTGGTGCCCGCCGTGCATCAAAGAAATGCCGGCACTTGATACATTGCGTACCCAATATCAGAATCAGGATTTTGAAATACTGGGTATTGCAGTAGAACCGGCCGCTGATGTCGCACTTTATCTGGATAAGTCTCCGGTTAGTTATCCGATTTTGTATGGTGAAGTGAATGCCGACCGAATAGCAAAACAATACGGTAATGCCATAGGCAGTATCCCCTTTAGTGCACTGATTAACCGCGATGGCATCATTATCGAACATTATTTCGGTGAAATTGATATTCCAGCACTGGAGCAAACCCTCCTCAGCCATCTCTGAACTCTAGAGATAAAAGCCGCTAAATTCTTCTAAAACACCACTAAAATCGCTAAACGTGTTTATTTCTGGACACTTTTCAAATACTCATGCACAATTCGCTGCCCAACGTATAACTAAAAGTAGCGGCAGCAAAATATGGACATTAGAAAAATCAAGAAACTCATCGAGCTACTCGATCAATCGGGCGTAGCAGAAATTGAAATCAAAGAAGGCGAAGAGTCTCTGCGAATAAGTCGTGGTAGCACTACGGTTGCCGCCCCTGTTAATGCTCCAGCCGCCGTGCCAGTTGCAGCAGCGCCGGCAGCTGTAAGCAACAATGCCAGCTCGCTATCCCCACCGGTCACTGAAAGTAACTTACCGGCTGGCCATGTGGTTGAGTCACCCATGGTAGGTACATTTTACTCCGCTCCTTCTCCTGGCTCTGATCCTTTTACTAAAGTAGGCGCCAGCGTCAATGTTGGCGATACGCTATGCATCATTGAAGCGATGAAAATGATGAACCAGATCGAAGCTGACAAAGCGGGCGTGGTCAAAGCAATTCTGTTACAAGATGGACAACCCGTTGAATACGGTGAACCATTAGTTGTGATCGAGTAGTGGCATGATCGACAAAGTACTAATAGCGAACCGCGGTGAAATCGCTCTGCGGATTCTGCGCGCCTGTCGCGAGATGGGCATAAAAACCGTTGCTGCGCACTCCGAACCAGACCGTGATCTAAAGCACGTGCGTCTAGCTGATGAAGCTGTGTGTATTGGCCCGGCTGCCTCACTCAAGAGCTACCTTAATATCCCGGCGTTAATCAGTGCGGCCGACGTGACCGAATCAACCGCTATTCACCCGGGCTATGGCTTCTTGTCTGAGAGCGCTGATTTTTCCGAGAAAGTTGAATCCAGCGGCTTCATATTTATTGGCCCGACGGCTGATACGATTCGGCTCATGGGTGACAAAGTATCCGCCAAGGCTGCGATGCTCAAAGCCGGCGTCCCATGTGTACCAGGCACGCCTGATGCACTGGGCGATAATGATAAAGAAAATCTTAAACTCGCCAGAGAAATTGGCTATCCCATCATTATCAAAGCTTCGGGTGGTGGTGGTGGGCGCGGTATGCGTGTGGTTGAGAAAGAAGAGGATCTGATCAAGTCTATTGAACTGACCCAGTCAGAAGCACGCACAGCGTTTAACAATGACAAGGTTTACATGGAAAAATACCTGCAAAACCCGCGGCATGTGGAGTTTCAGGTAATTGCTGATGGCCAGGGAAATGCGATCCATCTCGGCGAACGTGATTGCTCGATGCAACGTCGACACCAGAAAGTAGTCGAAGAAGCCCCTGCTCCGGGCATCAGTGAGAAACTGCGACAGAAAATTGGCAAGCGCTGTGTGGATGCCTGTAAGTTAATCAATTATCGTGGCGCCGGCACTTTCGAATTCTTATTCGAAAACGAGGAGTTCTACTTTATTGAGATGAACACCCGGCTACAGGTTGAGCACCCGGTAACAGAAATGATCACCGGTATTGATCTGGTAAAACTTCAACTGCAAATTGCTGCCGGCGAAAAACTGAGTCTCAAGCAAAGTGATATCAAACTGCAAGGGCATGCCATTGAATGCCGCATCAACGCAGAAGACCCGGCCAGCTTTATACCCTCACCAGGCACCATCTCACGTTATCACCCTCCGGGTGGGCCTGGAGTCAGGCTCGATAGCCATGTGTATTCGGGTTATGCCGTACCTCCTTTCTATGACTCCATGATAGGCAAGTTAATCGTGCACGGTGAATCTCGCGAGGTAGCTTTAGCCAGAATGGCCGGTGCACTGGAAGAGATTGTCATCGACGGCATTAAAACCAATATTCCGTTGCAGCGGAACATCGTCACCGATTCACATTTTTCGGCTGGCGGCGTCAGCATTCACTATCTGGAACAAATGTTGGCTGAGCAACAGACCCCTTAATACTCCTATGGCCTGGTTAGAAATTCGCTTTCAAGGGGTCGCCACTGATCTGGATGAAACCGAACACCTGCTCAATTCACTGGGCGCCCAGGTAGTCTCTGTCTATGATGCCGGAGACCAGCCGCTACTCGAACCCCTACCCGGCGAACTACCGTTGTGGGACGATCTTAAAATCAAAGCCTTGTTCGATCAGACTACCGAAATCAAAACCCTGACCCAAACAATTTCATCAGAACTCAATATACCTGCCGACAGCATTGAGCATGAACATATTGCTGACCAGAACTGGGAAACCGCCTGGATGGAAGATTTTGAACCGATGCAGTTTGGCGAAAAATTATGGATCTGCCCCAGCTGGCTGGAGCCGCCTGAACAGGATGCTATAAATTTAATGCTGGACCCGGGATTGGCCTTTGGGAGTGGTACGCACGAGACCACTTCCATGTGCATGGAGTATCTCGATAAACATCCACCTCGGGATAAACAAGTACTGGATTATGGCTGTGGCTCTGGCGTTTTAAGCCTGGCGGCAAGCTTGCTTGGAGCCGGTCATGTAACGGGCGTCGATATAGACCCTCAGGCAATACTCGCCGCCAATGAAAATGCTCATAAAAATAATATCGACAATTCGAAATTCAATTTCTACCTGGTAGATGAGCTGTCTGCCATGCAAGTTGATTTATTATTGGCTAATATTCTCTCGGATACCCTGCTCTCGCTAGCACCACAACTTACTCAACTGGTCAAAACAGGTGGTACAATCATCCTCTCCGGTATTTTGGAGTATCAAACGGACGAGATTGTTAATACCTATTCACACTGGTTTGATATCAATGAAGTCTGTAATCAGGAAGAATGGGTCATGATCAGAGCGACCAAAGTCATTTAGTTTATGTATATAGAATGCCCTCACTGTAGCGCTATATTTACCCTGCCTACCGGGCTGGATCAGCCTAAAGTACGCTGCGGTGAGTGCGGCACTGTTTTTGACAGCAAACAAGCCGAATCTGGACTCGTGCCCGAAGAAAGCGATACTGAGTTTAGTGATACCACCTCTCTCGATAGCCACATTGAAGATGAAGTTGAAGATGCACTGGACCTGACTTCATCGGAACTTGATGCTATAGAAAATATAGATATTTCCATCAGCAATGAGCTCGATGCCGAACTCGATAAATTCACCTCAACTAAACCTAGCGCTGATGAGTTGGAATCTGAAGCAGCACTCGATGATGACTTTTTGTTTGAATCCAGAACTCTCAAGAAATTAAGTGACACCTTGGAATTGCCGGTTCTGGATGATATGGACTACAGCGATCATTCTGACGCACTGCGTCGCAATGAACTGGCACAAACTCTGGATGAGGCTGACAGCGAAGCGCTCACCGATGATATTTTTGAAGAGTTTATTTCCAGTAACCAAATCGTCGGCAACATCACGCCCTCTGAAGGTATTACTTCGAAGAATACTGGCGCGAATATTAATGATGATCAGAGTTTGTTACCCGATCTTGATGAAACTATCGCGGCAGTTGAAAGCACACCTACGATAGACAAACTGGCCGAAACTGCTGATGACATAAGGATTCTTGAATCAGCACCCAATACTGTCTTTGGCGATCTTGATAAAGAGACTGAAAAAGACTTTAGTATGACGGATGAGATTGCAGTACCTGATCTGGATCAGTTGCCAACATTACAAAATGATGTTGATCAAATAGTGGATCAACTCCCTTATGCTGCAATCAATGATGATGTGATCAATGACGTTCCATTTCCACCGGACGAGCCTTCATTCACACAACAACAAATGTTGCTTGAGCCTCAGGATGAATTACCCGGCCTCGACGAGCCAGATGTTGAAGATAGCTTGGAAGACAACCTGCTAAACAGCTCATTTGACAACAGCTCGGAAACACCATCTGACACATTGATCTCGTTACAAAATGCAGAGTTCGATGAGCCAACAGTACAAACCCGGTTTTCTAAACGCGAATATCTGTATGACAATCGTGCTCTGTTCAGCTCTCTGGCGGTGTTGTTATGTTTAACCTTGCTGCTGGGCGCACAACACATACGTCACAATCGCGATAAATTCAAACTCTATGGGTTCACCCGACCTATTGCCAATGCAATCTGTAGTGTCAGTGGTTGCAACATTGTTCCTGCTCGTGAGCCGGATAAAATCACGATACAGGAAAGCAGCACCTATCCACATAGCAACATTGAAAATGCCTTGACCATCAAAGCCAAAGTCGTCAATCAAACCGGAGACGATCAACCCTTCCCAGTATTAGAAGTCAACTTCCTCAATTTAACCGGAAAAATAATCGCGACACGCAGGTTCGGACCACAGGAATACCTGAACAAGCTGCCACGCCGCAATGGATTGATGCCACCCGATGAGCCTGTCTTTTTTGAGATCAATGTTGCTGATCCCAGCCGGGACGGCGTCTCATTTGATCTCCAAATTCGTTAATAATGCGTATCGGTCCCTGGCAGCTGGACAACCAGCTGATACTTGCACCCATGGCTGGCGTCACTGACCTGCCTTTTCGCTTGATGTGCAAGGAATTAGGGGCTGGTTTGGTGGTATCTGAGATGGTCACCTCGGACAAATCCTTGTGGAATAGCAAAAAAACCCGACTCAGGCTCGATCACAGCGGTGAACCTGGCCCTATCGCGGTTCAAATAGCCGGTACAGAGCCTGATCAAATGGCAGAAGCGGCGATTTATAATGTTGCCAAGGGCGCCCAGATTATCGACATCAACATGGGCTGCCCGGCTAAAAAAGTATGTAAAAAAGCAGCCGGTTCAGCATTGCTTCGAGATGAAGCTAAAGTCGCAAAAATTCTTGCGGCAGTAGTCGACGCCGTTGAAGTGCCTGTCACTTTAAAAATCAGAACCGGATGGAGCCCGGAAGAAAAAAATGCTCTTGAAATAGCGCGCATTGCAGAACTGGAAGGCATACAAGCACTCGCCGTTCACGGCAGAACCAAAGCTTGCGGTTACCAAGGTGTTGCCGAACATAAAACTGTTACAGAAATCAAGCAACGCGCCAACATTCCAATCATTGCTAATGGCGACATTAATAGTGCTGCTGATGCCATCAATGTTTTGCGCTCCACCAACGCAGATGCAGTCATGATTGGGCGTGGTGCGCAAGGCTGGCCCTGGATATTTCAAGAGATCCAGGCAAGCCTGACTCATGACTCAAACTACCAATCTCCAAGCTTAATTGAGCAGCAAAAAGTAATAATCAAGCATTTACATAGACTCTATGAATTTTACGGAGAATTTATGGGAATCAGGATTGCACGCAAGCATTTGGGATGGTACCTTGATAGAAAGCTCGGAACTGATAATTATAAAAATAAAATCAATCGGGCGGAGAGTGTTTCACAACAATTAAAACTAGTGGATTCATTCTTTAATAACAACAAACAAACTCGGGAGAAACCAGGGCATGTCAGCAGCTTCAGCCCGGAAACTGAATCATCAGCGCGAAGAGCATCTGTGTGATGCTGTTGAAAACGCACTGCATAATTATTTTGAGCATCTAAACGGTCATGACTCACATGGTCTTTACGACATGGTGATCGGCGAAGTAGAAAAACCACTGCTGGTTTGTGCGCTGGAACACTTCAGCAACAACCAAACCAAAACAGCAGAGCTACTCGGAATTAGCCGAGTCACTTTGCGTAAAAAACTCAAAAAATATCAACTGATTTAATCGACCTCGATAAGTAGCTTTGGTGCAAGCCAAAGCTGGTGTACTATTGCGCCTGTAGAACGTCACGGAAGAGAGCAAACAAGATGCAAAATAATGAACCCTGGCCAATTGCACGGGCACTGATCAGTGTCTCTGACAAAACAGGCATCCTCGATCTGGGTGCAGGCCTAAGACAAAACGGGGTTCAGATTCTCTCCACTGGAGGTACCGCCAAGCTCCTGAAAGACAACGATATCCCAGTCAAAGAAGTCTCTCAACACACTGAATTTCCTGAAATTATGGATGGCAGGGTCAAAACTCTACATCCACGCATTCATGGCGGCATTCTAGCCAGACATGGCGTTGATGAAGACGTGATGCAAGAACATAACATTGATCCGATTGCTCTAATTGTTGTCAATCTCTACCCCTTTGCTGAAACCATTGCCAAGCCGGATTGCACTCTGGAAGATGCGATCGAGAATATTGATATTGGTGGTCCAGCCATGATTAGAGCCGCCGCGAAAAACAATAACAACGTCACTGTGATTGTTGATCCAGATGACTACCCTGCCGTGTTGCAAGAGATGACAAAAAATCGTGGTGTTATTTCAAGAGCAACGCGTTTTCGTTTGGCAGCAAAAGCGTTCGCACATACCGCCGCCTATGACAGCATGATCGCAAAATATCTTGAGCAAAAAACATCCGTAAATAGCTCCGTGCAAGCAATCAGTCTTGATGATGTACTCCAACTAAAATTAATCAAGAAACTGCAAATGCGTTACGGTGAAAACCCGCATCAGCAAGCGGCCTTTTACACCTATAGTAATGACAACAATACCGGTTCTATTTCTGGCGCAGAGCAGCTGCAAGGCAAAGAACTTTCCTACAACAATATTGCCGACACTGACGCGGCGATTGAGTGTGTCAAACAATTCAAAGAACCTGCTTGCGTTATTGTGAAACATGCCAATCCTTGCGGTGCTGCTGAAGGTGACTCTATCTACGAAAGCTATGAACGCGCCTATAGCACAGACAACGAATCAGCGTTTGGCGGCATCATTGCCTTTAACCGAACGCTCGATCTCAAGACTGCCGAGAAAATCATCAACCGACAATTTGTTGAAGTGATTGTTGCACCAGCGATTGATGAAGATGCACTACCTGTATTGGCAGAAAAGAAAAATGTGCGGGTGCTGAGTATTGGTTCGTTAGAAAGTAACACCGAAGCCAAGCTTACTTTTAAAAGTGTAAATGGCGGCATCCTGGTTCAGTCTGATGACCTGCTCTTGCATGAGGAGCTGGAAACCGTGAGTAAGCGTGAAGCCACCCAGCAGGAATTACAAGATCTGCTGTTTGCCTGGAAAGTAGCAAAATACGTAAAATCCAATGCCATCATCTATGCCAAAGGGCAGATGACGATAGGCGTTGGCGCCGGTCAAATGAGTCGCGTGAATTCAGCGCGCATTGCCGCGATCAAAGCAGAGCATGCCAATCTCAGCGTGATGGGCTCTGTGATGGCCTCTGATGCCTTCTTCCCGTTCCGGGATGGCATTGATCAGGCTGCGTCATCCGGAATATCAGCCATAATCCAGCCTGGTGGTTCAATGCGTGATGATGAAGTTATTAGCGCCGCTGACGAGCATGATATGGCCATGATATTCACGGGAATGCGTCACTTTAGACACTAGCGTTTACACTCTTACGACAGGCCTTTGCTACCCTGTTCACATCATTATCAAGCCACCGACAGTAAAATTGTTATGAATAGATCGCCTAAATACACATAACAATGATCAACAAAACCAATATTTGTGGTTTTGATATATCCACGGGGAATCTCAAACACCACCTTGAGCTGATACACAAGCGTATCGCAGACAAGAGTGGCGCCTGGATTGTCACACTCAATACTGAAATGCTATCGCGCATTTCCGGTGATAATGAATACCGCAACTTATTATTACAGGCTGACGTAATGGTTGCCGATGGTATGCCCATCGTCTGGACCGCAAATCGTAAAAATCCTACTGAAAAAATTGAAGGTCGAACTACCGGGGTGGATTTGGTTGAAGGACTATTAACCGAAGACAACATCGTGCCATATGCAATAATTGGTGGTGTCGACCCTCTGACGACTATCCAGCAATACCCGAATGCGGAAGCCGGCTGCAAGTTCATTTTCACTGGTATAGTCGATTTAAGCGAAGAACAAACCAACAGCTTTGTAACCGAATTAAAAGAAAATGATGTGCAAATTGTTTATCTTGCACTGGGTGTACCAAAGCAAGACAAATTAGCTCTACAATTACGTGAAAAATTACCGCATTTAGTATCAATGGGCATTGGCGGTACTTTTGAAATACTGTCACCCTCTGGTGGTCGCGCACCAAAATGGATGCAAAACTCGGGGCTCGAATGGTTCTATCGCCTGACGCGTGAACCGGGCCGATTATGGAAACGCTACGTTGTTAACTATCCAACCGGCATCAAGATGCTGGTCAAAGATTTTTTAAAGGCTGAATAACCATGAAAATTATTCCCGTTATACTTTCCGGTGGTTCTGGCACACGTTTGTGGCCACTATCGAGAGGCACCTACCCAAAACAGTTTCTTGATCTGCTCGATGGTCGCTCACTTTTTCAGGCCACCCTCGATCGTCTCGGAGAACTGAAAACAGCAGCACCCATTGTAGTGGCATCCGAGCCACATCGGTTTCTGGTAGCGGAGCAATTACGCCAGCGAGATGTTTTAGGCGCCTCCATCATTCTGGAGCCCGAAGGTCGTAACACCGCACCTGCAATTGCCGTTGCTGCTGAACTGGTCAAGAGTCAGGGTAATGACTCTGATAGCCTGCTTCTGGTCTTGCCTGCCGATCATAATATCAAAGACATTGCTGCCTTTAGTAAAGCTATCGAGACTGGCAAGCAAGCTGCTGCCGAGGGCAAGCTGGTCACTTTCGGTATTAAACCCGACGCACCCGAAACCGGATTTGGTTATATACAATCTGGCAATGCCATGAGTGACGGTATTTTTGAAATTTCACAGTTCGTAGAAAAACCTGATACCGCTACCGCACAAAAATATCTTGATGCTGGTGATTACTCATGGAACAGCGGCATGTTCTTATTCTCAGCGGAAAAATTTCTATCCGAGTTACAAAGCTTTCAACCAGAAATGGTCAGCGCCTGTAAAAATGCCGTCGCTGGAGGACATGAAGACCTGGACTTTTTCAGGCTCGATGCGCATGCCTTCAGAGCATCACCTTCAGACTCTATCGACTATGCAGTTATGGAACAAACCAAAGATGCTGCGGTTGTGCCGGTTGACATAGGCTGGAGTGATGTCGGCTCGTGGGGATCGCTAGCAGACATTTACGATCATGATACTGATGGAAATACCACCCATGGTGATGTGCTTCTTCAGGACTGTAAAAACACCATGGCGTATAGCGAAAACAAATTGGTGACTGTAGTCGGTGTTGAAGATCTGGTTATCGTTGAAACTCTGGATGCTGTACTGGTGACACACAAAGATAAATCTCAACAAGTCGGCGAACTGGTCAAGCATCTAAAGTCAGATGATCGTCTGGTTGCTACTGAACACCGCAAAATTTATCGTCCGTGGGGAAGCTACGACTCCATTGATTACGGCGACCGCTTTCAGGTTAAACGGATCACCGTTAACCCAGGCGCAGAATTATCGCTACAAAAACATCACCACCGCGCTGAACACTGGATTATTGTCTGCGGTACCGCTGAAGTTACCTGTGATGAGAATGTGATGATGATGGAAGAAAATACATCCACCTATATACCACTAGGTTCAGTACACAGACTCGCTAATCGTGGCGTAATTCCACTGGAATTGATTGAAGTTCAATCCGGCAGCTATCTGGGCGAAGATGATATCGTTCGTCTTGAAGATAACTATGGCCGAAAAGGTACCAATACTTAATGAGTACTATTGATTGCTTTAAAGCCTATGATGTTCGCGGCAAAGTCCCTGAACAACTAAATGAAGATGTCGCCTACCGGATTGGGCGAGCTTTCGCAGAATACTTTTCCTGCAAAACAGTGGCGGTCGGCTATGACATCCGCGAAACCAGCCCGATTCTGACTGATGCGCTGGCCAATGGTTTGATGGCCAGTGGCTGCGATGTGCTTGACATCGGTCTGTGTGGCACTGAAGAAATTTATCACGCCACCAGTCACTTAAAACTGGATGGCGGCATTATGATCACTGCCAGTCATAATCCGATTGAATATAACGGCATCAAGTTTGTACAGACTGATTCAAAACCTGTCAGCGGAGATACCGGCTTATTCGACATCAAAAAACTGGCCGAAGACAATGTCTTTAAAGAGCCTGGAAAAACCGGTGCGCGCAAACCACTGGCAGCCAGAGATGCATATATAAAACATTTGCTAACCTATATTAAGCCAGCGAACCTCAAACCTCTCAAGATAGTCTCCAACCCTGGCAACGGTGGTGCCGGCATTGTTGTAGATGCCATCGAGTCTCATTTGCCACTGGAATTCATTAAGATACAACATGAGCCAGATGGAACGTTTCCCAATGGTATTCCAAACCCGCTATTAGTCGAACGACGTCAAGCGACTATTGATACAGTCATTGAACAAAAAGCAGATTTCGGCATTTCCTGGGATGGTGATTTTGATCGCTGTTTTTTCTTTGATGAAAACGGACGCTTTATCGAAGGCTACTATATAGTCGGTTTACTGGCTGAAGCATTTTTGGCCAAACATCCTGGTGCTAAAATCATTCACGACCCACGCCTCACATGGAACACAGAAGAAGTTGTAACTAACGCAGGTGGAGTTCCAGTGGTTAGCAAAACCGGGCATGCCTTTATTAAAGAGCGGATGCGACAAGAAGATGCTATATACGGTGGCGAAATGAGTGCGCATCATTACTTTCGTGACTTTGCCTACTGCGACAGCGGCATGATTCCCTGGTTACTGGTTGCTGAATTGATCAGTGACAGTGGTAAAACGCTATCTCAATTGATCGATGCACGAATGGAAGCATTCCCTTGCAGCGGCGAAATCAATTTCAAAGTCAAAGATGCCCCAGCTTGTGTTCAACATATTCTGGAGCACTTTACCGATCAAGCCAAAGAGATCACCGAGATTGACGGGCTTGGTATGGATTGTGGAGACTGGCGCTTCAGCCTGCGCTCATCCAACACCGAGCCATTACTGAGGCTCAATCTGGAGTCACGGGCAGATTACGACTTAATGCAACGTCAAACGACTGTCATGACCGAACTGATCAAAAAATTCTCGTGATTCCTGTGCTCACTGTTCTCTTGTGAGTATTCAATTGCCCTGATTTACGCGATAATTAGCGTCTAATCAGGAGTGAAAAATGAAAGTATTGTTAGTAGGCAGCGGTGGCCGTGAACATGCGCTGGCCTGGAAAATTGCACAATCAGAACTCGTCAGCCAAATATTTGTCGCACCCGGCAACGCTGGTACAGCAACTGAATCCAAATGCACCAATGTAGATACCCAAGCTGAAGATCTGGATGGCTTACTCGCTTTTGCAAAAAGTGAAGAGATAGGCCTAACGGTAATTGGCCCGGAAGTGCCACTGGTTGCGGGCATCGTCGATCAATTTACTGCTGCTGGATTGAAATGCTTTGGCCCATCAAAGGGAGCCGCACAACTGGAAGGCTCCAAAGCCTACACCAAAGACTTTTTAAGTAAGTACCACATCCCCACCGCCGCTTATGGCAACTTCACCCAAATAGATGAAGCAGTTACGTTCATCAAAACGCATGGGGCACCTATCGTAGTGAAAGCTGATGGCTTGGCGGCCGGCAAAGGCGTGATCATCGCCCAAACGATTGAGGAAGCAATAGCTGCAGTAGAGGACATGCTCGCTGGCAACGCTTTTGGCGATGCAGGTCATCGCGTGGTAGTAGAAGAATTTTTAGAAGGCGAAGAAGCCAGCTTTATCGTCATGGTCGATGGTGAACACATACTACCTATGGCCTCCTCACAAGATCACAAAGCACGTGATGATGGAGACTCGGGGCCGAATACCGGCGGCATGGGTGCCTACTCCCCTGCCCCTATCGTTGATCAGGTCATGCATGATCGTATTATGGAAACGGTGATCAAGCCAACAGTGAAAGGCATGCAGTCTGAAGGCTTTCCGTTCACCGGCTTTTTATACGCCGGAGTAATGATTAATGATGATGGCATACCGAAAGTACTGGAATTCAATGTTCGTTTTGGCGACCCGGAAACACAACCCATCATGATGCGCCTGAAGTCTGATCTAGTAGAGGCCATGCTCGCTGCAATTGACGGTAAGCTTAATGAAATTGAGGCAAGCTGGGATGACAGAGCTGCGCTTGGTGTTGTCATGGCTGCCAGCGGATACCCTGAGTCTTATAAAAAAGGCATGGTGATATCAGGGCTTGAACAATGCAGCGATGATGACTGTAAAGTATTTCATGCCGGCACCGATAACAATGAAGCTAGAATTGTTACTAGCGGGGGACGAGTATTATGTGTCACCGCATTGGGCGATACTGTTACCGCAGCCCAGCAGGCTGCCTATGCCGGTGTTAACGCAATCAAGTGGGACAACTGCTACTTTCGCAATGACATCGGGCACCGAGCCATTGCCAGAGAGAAAAACAGTTAAGAGCGCTTCATCGAATCAAAGAACTCATCATTGGTTTTAGTACCAGTGAGCTTGTCGAGCAAGAATTCCATTGAATCTATTTCATCCATCGGGTGTAAGAACTTGCGCAAGATCCAGAGCTTCTGCAGCTCTTCCTCATCCGTTAATAGTTCTTCACGGCGTGTGCCAGAACGATTGATGTTGATGGCAGGATAAATTCGCTTCTCGGCAATCTTTCGATCTAGATGAACTTCAGAGTTACCGGTTCCTTTAAATTCTTCGTAGATAACTTCATCCATCTTCGAACCGGTTTCGATTAAAGCGGTCGCCAATATCGTCAAACTGCCACCCTCTTCGATGTTACGAGCCGCACCAAAGAAACGCTTGGGACGCTGTAGTGCATTGGCATCAACACCACCAGTCAAGACCTTACCCGATGATGGCACTACCGTATTGTAAGCTCGTGCTAAACGCGTGATCGAATCCAGCAATATGATTACATCATGCTTATGCTCTACGAGACGCTTGGCTTTTTCGATTACCATCTCAGCAACTTGTACGTGTCGAGTTGCTGGTTCATCAAAAGTAGAAGAAACAACCTCACCTTTGACCATGCGAGACATCTCGGTTACTTCTTCCGGACGCTCATCTATCAATAATACAATTAAATATGCATCTGGATAATTGGAAGTCAGACTCTGGGCAATGTTCTGCAGCATGATGGTCTTACCAGCCTTCGGCGGGGCAATTATCAAGCCACGTTGTCCCTTACCAATCGGAGAAACAATATCTATAATTCTTGCGGTTATATCTTCAGTACTGCCATTACCGCGTTCCATTCTCATCCGCTCATCTGGATGTAGCGGTGTAAGGTTTTCAAACAATACCTTGCTCTTGGCATTCTCGGGTTTCTCAAAATTAATTTCAGCAACTTTCAACAAAGCGAAATAACGTTCGCTATCCTTTGGTGGACGAATTTTTCCGGAAACAGTGTCGCCAGTACGCAAACCAAAACGCCTGATCTGGCTGGGTGATACATAAATATCGTCCGGACCCGCAAGATAGGAACCACCAGCAGAACGCAAAAAACCGAACCCATCTTGCAAAATTTCCAGCACACCATCTCCAAATATATCTTCACCACCTTTGGCGTGTGCCTTGAGAATTGCGAAGACCAGGTCCTGCTTTCTTTGGCGAGCGACGTTGTCCAGCTTCATTTTGTTAGCGAGCTTGACTAGCTCAGACGGAGATTTACTTTTTAGTTCAGTTAAGTTCATTTATGGTCTTCAGGATAGGTTTTGAGAAATTATTTGGTGCCCACAGGGCCAGGGAGATTTAGTTACTTTGGTATTTTTTTATTATCGACGCACCGGGAGGTGCATCGATCAAGATGTACAAACTATAGACTGAATATTCTTATGCGTCTACTAATTATTTCGATATTTTTGACTGAAAATCAGAGGTTTTGGTCAAGAAATGCCGCTAATTGAGACTTGGATACAGCACCCATTTTAGTCGCTTCAACATTACCCTCTTTAAACAGCATCAAAGTTGGAATTCCACGTATTCCATAAGTCTTGGCAATTTCCTGATTATCATCAACGTTCACTTTGACGATCTTGAGCTTGCCCTCATAATCCCCGGAAATATCTTCCAGTATTGGGCCTATTAACTTGCAGGGACCACACCATTCCGCCCAGTAATCTACCAAAACCGGCATTTCCGAGTTAATAACCTGATCATCAAAATCTGCTTCTTTTATATTACTAATATTATCGCTCATGAGCTTAAATTCATCCTCGTTGCTTTGTAACTAATGTGCCGCTTAAAGCATGTAATTTCAAGGCTAATATAGATAAATGCCTCGATTAAACGCGGCTAAGTTCTCATAACTGCTACACTAGCGCCCATGAGCAAAACATTCCTGACCAAGACCGCTTTTCGCGATCTAAATCTACATTCTGATCTCTACCAGGGACTGGACAAAGCTGGTTTCAGCAACTGCACCCCGATCCAGGCTGAAACCATTCCCATCGCCTTACAAGGTGATGATGTTGCCGGACAAGCACAAACTGGCACGGGTAAAACCGCCGCCTTTTTACTGATATCAATGCACCGTCTACTAAATAATACACCTGAGAAAAAGTTAACAAGTCCTCGCTGTATCATCCTCGCTCCGACAAGAGAACTGGCGATTCAAATCCATAAAGATGCAATGCAGTTAGGCGGGCATACCAAACTGAAATTTGGCTTGGTTTATGGTGGCGTCGATTACGACAAACAACGAAAAACTTTACAGAACGGTGTAGACATTCTAATCGGCACACCGGGTCGAATTATTGATTATTTCAAACAAAAGGTATTTCACCTTCGCAACATAGAAGTCATGATTCTGGACGAAGCTGATCGCATGTTTGATCTGGGTTTCATCAAAGACATTCGTTATTTACTACGTCGTATGCCCAAACCCGAGCAACGCCAAAACATGTTGTTCTCAGCAACACTTTCATACCGGGTTATGGAACTTGCCTACGAGCATATGAATGACCCAAAGAAGGTCACCATAGAAACCAGAGAAATTACAGCTGATAGTGTTGAACAACGACTTTATTATCCAGCCAACACTGAAAAAATCCCGCTACTTCTCGAGTTATTTGAAACTTTATCGCCTAGCCGCAGCATAATATTCACCAACACCAAACATGCCGCCCGAAAAGTCGCTGACAGATTAAATAAAAAAGAAATAAAAGCAGGACTACTCTCAGGCGATGTACCTCAAAAGAAAAGAGAGAAGCTACTCAACCGCTTTAAGAATGGCGAATTCAAAGCCATGGTAGCCACCGACGTCGCAGCAAGAGGTATTCACGTTGATGAAGTAAGCCACGTATTTAATTTTGACTTACCGCAATCGGGCGAAGATTATGTCCATAGAATAGGACGAACCGCCAGAGCCGGCTCAAGTGGAATTGCCATTAGTTTCGCCTGTGAAGACACCTCTTTTTATCTTCCAGACATCGAAGACTATATCGGTAGTGCGATACAAGTCGCAGGCTGAGTAATTAGAGAATTTTTTTCGATAAATTCAGGTTTTCATTGCTCGTATCAAACATTATTCTAATCGATAGTAAATAGAGTTATGGAGCTCCAACCTTGAGACAAGATCTTCAATCCATTTTTATGGTACTTGTAGCCACCATAATGGCGTATTTCTTAATGCGCTTCATGGGTCTGACTCGCAAAGAAAACAAGAGCTGGTATTTTGTTTGGATGTGCATAACGTGTTTAGCTTTTTTGCTGCACAACTTCTACCTAATTGTTGGCTTTCTTGTTCTGCTAAAACTGTTTTGGGTTAAAAATGATCTGGACAAAAGCATACTTCTATTTTTATTTTTATTACCATGCCTTCCTACTGTCCAATCCTATTGGCTTCCTATAGACGCGATACATATTTTATTTACAGACTATAGAGAAGCACTAATACTCATCCTTATTTTCCCATTGCTTCCCAAGTTGGTTAGACAATCCAGCATTGATAGTCGAAATATTATTTTCTATCTACCATTGCTTTACTTAATAGGATTTGATGTTTTTGCAATGCTTGATTCTGAAATCAACTTAACTCAATCTAAAAGAGCAGCTATCATTGAGAACACTTGGACAAATCAAATCAGAGGTTTGGTCACAGTACTTATTTTTAAATACCTACCGTTTTATGCAGCTGCAGTTTGGTGCACTTCCACCAGAAAGGTAATGAAAGCAATGCATGCCATTGCTTCATCAGGAATTATATTATTGGTTTTAGCTGTTCCTAGCGCTCTACTCGGCTGGGATATCTATCATGGCTTGAATCTCGGTGGCAACCTACCTGATGCTCCATTATATGAACGCGGATTGTTCATTCGCATTAAACTAACTTCAGTACATCCAATCATTTTTGGTAAATTAGCGTTTTTAACACTAAGCTGCCTACTTGGTTTGCTGATGATTAAAGGCATAAGGATAAAACTTTTTATATTTGCTTTGTTAATAACAGTTCCAGCAATATTTCTGACTGGGTCGCGATCCGCTTATATTGGAACTCTAATTGTAGTGATAGGATATTTCTATTTCTCCATGCGACAACAATCTCGCAAGCTTACAGCCTTTGCATCAATTATCTTAGTTGCAATTATCGCGGTACCCTATGCTTTAGAAACAGGTTCAGTTGAAGCGACAGATTTTTCTGCAGTAGATTCAGAAGGCACATTTGACTATCGCAAGCGTTTACTACTAGCTGGAATGGCTGTTATACCTGACAATCCATTTTTCGGAAATCCTGACTTTATTAATGAGCCTGAATTTTTGGCACTCAGACAGGGTGAAGGAATTATAGACACTCTAAATAAATGGCTAATTATGTCCGTCGAATATGGCTTGATTTACACTTTACTTTTTTTGATCTTTTTTATACGCGTCCTAAAATATTCCAAGAAACTCGCAATAAGTGGATGGGACAATAATCGCACTACCAATATCAGTCTCGGTGCTGGACTTTCGGCATGTTTAGCCGCTTTTGCTGTTACCGCAGTGTTTGATAATTTTTCAGATTATTTGTTCTTGTTATATGGACTCTGTTTCGGGATTGGACACTCTCTACAAAAAGATGAAACTCAAAATAATAAACAAACAATAAGCTACTCGTCTTGAATTAAAAGGTCGGAAACTACTGGATTTTGGCTTTTAGAAAAGCCAGCCCACGCGACGCATATATTTTATACAAATATATACTCAGCAGCAGAGAAGTGATCAATAAACCAAACCATTGAAAATACAACTTATTTTGGAACAGCCTTTCGACACTTAAATACACGATCAAATAAATAATAATAAACCCCGATAATTTAAGTGAATACATCCACTTAAGCCCCAAGCGCCTCTTAATTGAAAAATACTCTAAAACGAAGCCTATTATTGAACCAATACCCAAGCCACCCATAAATCCTACCAAGTCAAAATAATAGTAACCAAATATACAACTCACTATCCTGAAAAGTGAAGTGATACAGGAGAAACCTGCCGCCAATTTAGGTAATTCGAAAGCAATATATGTTCTATTGAGTATGGAATATAACAACATTGACCAACTTACAATAGACATCACCTGAGTTACTATACCTGCACTATGATATGCCTCCGAATAAAGATACGTAAAAAATAATGGTGAAGAAGCAAAAACCATTAATGTTCCAGATAAAGCTATTGGCATAAAACCCATCATTGTTTTTTCGATTTCAAAATCCAATTCTTCCCCAATAACATTATTCCTAGATAGTCTTGCGACCTGTGGGTATATTATTTTTTCATTCAAGACTAATGCAACACCAAAAATGATCGCTCCTAACATTAGCCCTAAATTATAAATTCCAGTAGTAGTTGTATCACTTAAGCGTGCCAATATTAATCGATCAGCATTAACTATTAAAAAGGTAAACAATGTTGACAAAAGGATCCATTTACCAACTGAAAATATTTCTGACACATACTTTAGGTTTAGCTTGCTAACCGCAATGCCACTTGGACGATAACTCTGCCCTAAAACTAATACGATCATAACTGAGATAGATGAAGACATTACTAAAGGCCAAACATTTCTATATTTATAAGCGAGAATAACTACTATTACAGTAGCTAAGAACTGCGATAAAAACTGAATTAGTACACCTGGTATCACTTTCATATTTCTTTGAAGATTAATAATTCT
>CALISW010000085.1 GCA_938041655.1 uncultured Thiotrichales bacterium
CGGTAATCAAAGGTCGCATTCCATGTCGTCATGGAAGGAATGTTGTAACGCGTACCATCATTTAAGGTCAGGCCGCTTTGATAAAAACCACCTAACTTACTACCGGACAATGAAGCACCAAAATCATTATATCGCCAGCCGAGTGTCAGCAGATGCTTTTCATCCTGGTTGCCATCACGTTTAATTAAATCGGCGAAACCGTCTACCGGAATGCCGGATGGCAATGCGCCACTATTCTGCGCGTCTAACAAGACTGCTGCATCACCCCCAGCTGCCTGATCAAATTTATCCAGGAAAGAGCCATTGTATTTCAGCGCAAAGTCACCGAAGCTGGTATCCCAGTTGTAATACACACCGATGTCATGGCCAGCAATAGTACGACCATTCAGGTTGGCATACTTGTCATTAATTTGTAATACGTCACCAGCACCACAAATACCTGCTGCTTGATACAAAGCATCTATGTCAGGATCGATTTCACTATCTCTGACCACAGCCGGGTTAAATGCTGCTGCACCACAGTTATTTACTCCATTTGCCAAACGTTGCACCAAGTCCAGAATGGTGTGATTCTCTTCTCCGAACAGACCAATCGTATTTTCTTTATCGATGCTCCAGTAGTCGAGCGTAAAAGTAAGGCTATCGGTGGGAGTAATAACAATACCAAGTGAAGTGTTGTCAGATTCCTCTGGTTGTAATTCGCTACTTCCTTGGGCTGTTCTTTGAATGTTGTTGCGGCAATCCAGGATATCGTCAGGATCTCCGGTTGTCTGGCGCACAAAATCACAAGCAAAATCCGTTCGGGTATTACTTCGAGCAACAATGTCTTCGTTGATGGTGACGAGATTCGGAGCACGAAATGCCTGTGACCAAGAGCCACGAATCAGCATTTGTTCATTCGGACGCCAACCGAATGCGACCTTGCCTACTGTGGTATCACCCACGTCTGAGAAATCTTCGTAACGAAGTGCTAGTTGCAAATCGAGGGTTTCATGTAAAGGCACCTGCAATTCGCCAAATAACGAGGTGACATCACGACTACCACTATTATCAGCTGTTGGGCTTGAGTTAGCAACATCAGAAACAAACGGGAATGTATCGCCATCACGATCAGTGAAGACGATTGTGCCATCAAGACGGTCGTCACGATCATCATCAAATGACTCATCGCGATATTCAAATCCAACAAGACCAGCGATATCACCAGCCCAACCTTTGAACAAGTCGTACTTTGAAATCTTCGCATCAATCAGAAACAGGTCTGATTCAGAGTTTCTCTTCACATCAACCAATGCCTGTTCGATATTACTTTCGACCACACCACCGCTAAACGGATTATATGCTGCCGCAGTAGGGTCATTTAGAGCAGCCTGCATCAAGGTGTTCGAAATTCGATTACGAGTAACATCATCGCGGGTTGCTTTTGACCACAAAACTGCAGTCTCCCAATCCCAACCATTGGCAAAATCGCCTCTGAAGCCCTGCAAAAGGCGATAACTATCTGCGTCATTGTCTACTATTCTAGGAACTTCAGTGAAACGGTAATTATCTATAATTAATGCCAGTCCTTCATCTGGCACGTCAGTGCCGATGACACTATCGGGTAACCGGTTAGGAGAACCTACTGGACCAAATGGGTTGTAATAATTCGAGGCTCCAACCTCAAGCTTCACTGCTGACAATTGACTCGATGGATGGCGATTTAGATTGGTACTGGATTGATAGAATCCTAATTCCGTAAAACTCTCCAAGCCGCTATCGAACTCATGATTGAGATAAACGAATGCAGTAGTTCGCTCCTTCTCAGACACTAGATCGCGATTATCATTAAGATTATATCGTTCGGTACCATTACCGTCTTCATCACCACAGACTTGTGCATTGATCTCAAAAGTACAGCGTGGATCACCTGCGGGGAAAGTCTCAAACTCACCCGAAGAGTCAGTGATATCCAAGCCGCTTAAACCGCTCGCACTAGCACTGGAAACCAGGTCAAACTGCCCAAAAATTGAGTTCGCTGAAGTATTTCTGAATGACGTACTGCCTTCCCAAGGAGAGCCTGCTGGAACAAGACGTCGAAAATCCGCATCTGCCCATTTCGGATCATCTTGCGAATTCACTCGTCCATTTTGATAAAAATCAACAAATGCAGATACATTGGTTCTGCCTCCATTGAAAAACTTGCCCCACTCAATTGTTACCCTCTGATCATCTCGTGGCAAACTTTCGTAATCACTATAACGAAAACGTAAATTCAGTCCTTCGAAATCGCTTTTCAAAACAGTATTAACAACACCAGCCACAGCGTCAGCACCGTAAATCGCAGAAGCACCATCACGCAGTATTTCGTTTCGCTCAACTCCCCAGATAGGAATTGAGTTAGAGTTTGGTGAATTAACCGGGACGAAACTTCCACCAACCTCCTCGGTTTGAAAGCCAGGGTCATTCACTAAACGTCGACCGTTCATGAGTACCAGGGTATTACCAGTACCTACGTTTCGAAGGTTGAAGGCACCCACATCACCACGTGAGGAGTTGACACCGCCACTGATGTTTTCGGCCTCATTAACAAAGTTCTGCCCATTTTCTGGCAATAGATCCAGTAACTCATCACCAGATTCGATACCGAGAATCTCAAGGTCTTCAGAGGTTGTGACAGATACTGCTAGAGCATCCGAGATATTAGCGCCCTGAATTTGGGTACCAGTAACAGTAATCTCTTCAATTTTATCGTCTTCAGCTGTAGCTGAGCCAACAAAAACAAAGCTTACCAAGAGTAATAAACCAATAAAGAGGTTGAATCGACTAAACATAAATCCCCCGTGCATCTGTGCACTGTAGTTATAAGTGTTGTGACTTCTCAGCAGCATAATAACTGAGCCAAAATACCAAATACAGCATTCCGGCAACTGCTTTCTTGCATGAAATGTATCGCCACTGGAACTTCTATACCAATAGCATCTTTACGGTAGTCTATAACCCAAGGTTATATACACGATAAATATACCGTAAACTGTCTCAATGAGGTTACGACAAATCGAAGTATTCCATGCTGTTTACGCAACTGGCTCTGTCAGTAAAGCGGCTGAATTACTGCATGTTTCACAACCTTCTATATCAAAAGTACTGCGTCATACAGAAGATGTACTAGGTTTCTTACTGTTCGAGCGTAGTGGCGGTAAATTAATTCCCACACGCGAAGCTGAAAACTTGTTTCAAGCGGCCACGCAAGTACAACAACAAGTGGATTCTCTGAATGATCGTGTACGTCAGATTAGCCGGGACAAGGTTGAAAGCCTGAGTATTGCGATGACTCCAGGCATAGGTTTATCGGTAGGCCCAGAAGCCATGGCTATATTTCATCAAGAAGTACCTGAGATCGCGCTGGAAGCCCAGACACTACATTACAAAGATACTATCGAAGGAATATTAAACGGGAATATCGATATTGGTCTGGTATACGAACCCTACCCGCATGCCGGGATCAGCCGGGTAAATCTTGCAACTGCAGAATTTGTCTGTGTGACAGCCATTAATCATAAGTTAAGCGATAAGAACACAATTCATTATTCAGATTTGATGCAGGAAAAAATCATCAACCTAAGCTCCAGAGACCCACTAGGCAAACTATTGCAAGCCTGTCTGGAAAAGCACCAACTAAAATCAAACCACAACATCACTGCAAACACCTATCATATTGCAAAGACACTGGCAGCCAAGAATGTCGGGGTTGCCTTAGTTGATGAACTCACAGCCCAATCCCAACAAACTGAGAACGTCCAGCTCCATCGGTTTAGTGATCCTTTAAATTTTTCTGTCACCGCCGTACTCGCCGACAAAAACTTACGTTCCCGCTCCGAATCACGCTTTCTTGAAATCACCACAGAAGTCATTAACAAAATCACAGCACACTTAGACTAGACGCCACTATAACCTCTAGCTATACGATACCCACAGGATGTTATTTGTCTGATTGTCTTTGCCTACGTTAACGTTTAAGAAAAGGCGAGAGAGTACGCGGTGAAAGTTATAGTTATAGGTGCGGGAGTCATTGGTGTGACCACCGCATGGTCTCTGGCTAATGATGGACACCAGGTAACAATACTTGAGGAACAATCTGAAGTTGCCGCTGTGAGCAGTAATGCTAATGGCGGCCAACTATCTTACGACTTCGCCTCTCCAATGGCCTCACCTGAACTGCTCACCAAAATCCCTAAGCTTTTATTCAACAGTGACTCAGCATTTCGCATAAAACATCCAATCTCACGAGAATTTTTAAGCTGGTCACAACATTTTATCCGCCAGTGTTTCCCGGGTAACTATCGGCTATCAAGCAGCAAACTTAAAGAGCTAGCCAAAAAATCCGGTCAGGTACTTGAAGAAATTATCGCCACATCTAACACGCAATTTGGCCACCGTCGTGCAGGTAAACTAGTCATCTACACAAAAACCAGCGCTTTTGAACGCACCAAAAGGTTGTTGGGAAAAAGCTCGACTAATGGACAAGTAATTCTTGACCAACAAGCATGCCTAGAAAAAGAACCCACCTTACGACAATGTGGAACACCCGTTGTTGGTGGCGTGCTTGCTGCAGTAGACGCAGTTGGCGATGCAGCCTTGTTTAGCCAGTCCCTGGCCGCAGATGCCCAGCAGCGATTTAATACCACTCTAAGCCTCAACACCCAAGTGCAACGTTTGGATATACACGACAACAAAATCCAAGCAGTACATACGAACAAGAGTGAATTTAAAAACCCTGATATGGTGGTTTTCTGCACCGGAGAGAATACAAACCTACTTCAAAATTGTGGCGTCCCATTACGCATCTACCCGGTTCGAGGATATAGCAAAACGTTTACACCAGGAACACAGGTTCCTGAAGTTGCGATAACCGACCACGATAAAAAGTTAGTCTACTCCCGCATCGGAGACAAAGTCAGAGTTGCGGGCTTTGCTGACTTTGGTCATTTTTCAAAAGAGCATGATGAACAACGACTTGATATGCTTACGAATCAAGCCAAAGCGATGTTCCCCAAGATTGCGGACTATCAAGCAAGCTCGAGTTCCTGGTCAGGTAACCGCCCTGCCACACCAGACAACTTACCTGTTGTTGGCCCAACCTCAATCAAGAATCTCTATTTGAATATGGGTCATGGTATGTTTGGCTGGACTCTGGCAGCTATCACTGCACAACAACTTGTAGAGCAGGTACAAAAACATGCATAACATAAAACCAATCAGTGCTTTACTCTTGATTATCTTGGTCTGTGCATGTGCACATCAAGCACCCAAGGGATTGAGCTATAGCTCTCCATGTGAAACCTCGCTTGCATCTCTGGACACAAAATTTTCTGGCGCAGGCATGCATGGCTGCAAGGTGTTAGATGAGCAAACTTTTCTTATCTACATCACCCCGGAAGATGAACCACCGATCAATCCCAGCCCCTGGTACGCTTTTAGATTAAACCCAAAACAAGCCGCTACAATAAACGTACGCTTGAAATACGCTGGATATGATCATCGCTACCAACCGAAATTGAGTGAAGATCTTCAAAGCTGGCGCCGATTAACACCAGAAGAAATAGTTAGACAAAAAAAGACTAACGCCGAGATCAAGCTTCAGTTAACAGACAAACCTGTTTTTGTCAGTGGCCAAGAGTTACTAACGACTGAAAATTACGACACGTGGATGGATAAAATCTCATCAGCGACACGAGCGCCTGTCAGCATCATTGGAAAATCCTTAAAAGGCCGTGATATCAAAATGCTCTACAGTCCTGCGAGTGAAAAAACCAATAACACTATCGTGTTGGTTGGCAGACAACACCCTCCCGAAGTAACAGGAGCATTAGCCATGCGTAGTTTTGTAACGACCTTGATGTTGAATGAGGAAATCGCCAATCAGTTTAGAGAGAAATTCAATATAGTCGCTGTGCCGTTTATGAATCCTGATGGTGTTGAACTAGGTCACTGGCGACACAATACTGGCGGCATGGACCTGAACCGGGACTGGGGACCATTTTCACAACCTGAAACCCAGGCAATAAAGAACTTGCTGGATGAACTGGTTGATAATCAGGGACAGAAGCTGGTTTTATTTCTCGATTTTCACTCGACTAATCGAAATGTGTTTTATACACAAACCAAGGAAGATGAAAGTACTAGCTATGACTTTACCGGTAACTGGCTAAAAAATGCGAGAGCAAGATTACCGGAGTATGAATTTGAACGCGCCGAGAGACACAATTCAGACTTGGCAACTTCTAAAAACTATATGTACGCCCGCTTCAATATACCGGCTATCACTTACGAACTAGGGGATGAGACTGACCGAAAACTTATTCAAACCTCCGGCAAAGTATTCGCAGAAGAAATGATGAAGCTGTTGCTGGAACATGAAACAGAAAAATGAAGATTAAACTAATAGCTCTACTCAGCTGTGTTTGGCTAACAAGCTGCGCCACACAACCTCTCTCTATCGTTACTCATGATTTACTAATTACCAATGGCACGCTTTATGACGGCACCAATAGTCCCGGTAAGCGACTGGATATCGCTGTAACCGGAGATGAAATAACCTTTATAGGCGATGCGACAGCTAGCGGGATACTCGCGCGTGAGACTCTAGATGTAACCGGCCTTATTGTTGCACCAGGCTTTATTGATCCGCACACTCATACGCTAGACGACCTCTCAAATACCAAAACCAGTAGCAACATCAATTATCTAACACAAGGTGTCACTACAGTAATTACTGGCAATGATGGTCGTGGACCAGTCGAGGTTGGTAAAACCTTAAGCATATTTAATCAAGTTGGAATTGGCACCAATGCTGGCCTGCTAACCGGCCATGGCACGATACGTCAAAACATACTGGGCAAAGAAAATAGAGCTCCAAGTACAGAAGAACTCAGTGCAATGAAAAAGTTACTGGGATCAGCCATGTCTGAAGGATCATATGGCCTATCAACCGGTCTATATTACGTCCCAGGTAGTTATGCAGACACAGATGAAATTATAGAGTTAACAAAGACACTTGGATCAACTGGTGGTATATACGAAAGCCACATCAGAGATGAGAGTACATACTCAGTGGGGCTGGAAGCTGCGGTTGAAGAAGTGATCAAGATTGGCCGGCAAACCAATGTTCCTGTGCATGTTTCCCACATCAAGGCACTCGGTGTCGATGTATGGGATCGAAGCGACAAAATTATTGAAATGATAAATGACGCCAGAGGTAATGGTGTACAAATAACCGCAGATCAATACCCTTGGAGTGCTTCAGGCACCGGAATTGCAAATGCACTAATTCCTAATTGGGCTAAAGCAGATTCAACAGAGTTGTTATACCAGAGACTTCAAGATACAAAGCTGGCCGACAAACTGAATAGCGAGATCAAGGAGAATTTACGTATTAGAGGTGGCGCTAAATCTCTTTTAATCACTGACGGTAATCCTGAGTACATTGGAAAAACACTGGAGCTGGTTGCCCAGGAAATCGAAATGTCAGAGCTAGAGACTGCAAAATTCATTGTTCTGAACGGGGATGCTCGTGTCGCTTCATTCAACATGCAGGAAAGTGATATAGAGAATTTCATGCAACAGCCCTGGGTGATGACCAGCTCGGATGGCTCCACTGGCCATCCACGTAAATATGGTAGCTTCCCCAGAAAATATGACCGCTATGTCTCTGCAAAAAAAGTATTAAACCTGGGTGAATTCATACACAAGAGCACGGGGCTTACCGCTGATACATTTTCGATATGCAAGCGAGGCTATTTACGCCCGGGGTATTACGCCGACATTATTGTGTTTAATCCAGATGAATTATCAGAACGCGCGACATTTTCAGAACCAAAACTACTTAGCCAGGGTATTGTGCATGTAATCGTTAATGGTATATCTGCGATAACTGATTCCACCTACACTGACGTCAAAAATGGCCGGCCTCTCAAACATGGCGACTGTAGCAATTAATTTACTCCATCTCCTTATAAGCTAAGGTCTCTCAGTACGCTTGCAGCAGTAATAGCATCAATGCTAGAACTAGCATCTAACTAACAACCTTGTCTTACTATGCCTTCCATGAAAATCGTTCACTTTGATGAACCCGGTGATGCTGATGTTTTGCAGCCATCAACAACTGATATACCTACAATCAATGCCAATGAGGTTTTAATTAAAGTTGCCGCAGCTGGTGTCAATCGACCGGATATCATGCAGCGCAAAGGACACTACCCTCCACCACCCGGCGCTTCACCACTACTGGGCCTCGAAGTGGCAGGAACTATCACAGCTATTGGTGATGAGGTAACAGGCTTCAAAGTAAATGATACTGTCTGCGCATTGGTGAACGGGGGAGGATATGCCGAATATGTATCAGCACCAGCAGGTCAATGCTTGCCAGTTCCTGCAGGTTGGTCGATGCAAGAGGCTGCCTCGCTCCCTGAAACATTTTTTACAGTGTGGACCAATGTCTTTGATCTGGGAAAATTGAAAGAGGGTGAAACGCTACTCGTGCACGGAGGTACTTCAGGCATTGGAGTTGCTGCGATTCAAATGGCAGTAGCCTCTGGAGCACGTGTCATCACTACCGCCGGCTCTGATAAAAAATGTGCAGCCTGCATCGACCTCGGGGCGGTTTTAGCGATTAATTACAAGACCGAAGATTTCGAGGCTGTGATTAAAGAGAAACTTCCACAAAGCGGGGTAGATGTGATTCTTGATATGGTCGGAGGCGACTATATTAAAAAGAACATGTCCGTTGCCGCGAGAGACGCAAGGATAGTGATGATTGCTTTCATGGGAGGACATAAAACCGAGCTTAGTTTTCTGCCCATGCTGATGAAAAGACTCACCTTGACAGCGTCGACATTACGCCCCCAATCAGCGGCCGAGAAAGCAAAAATTGCGTCTCAGCTAAAAGAACAGATTTGGCCACATCTGGAGTCTGGCAAAATCAAACCAGTGATTGCTGCACAGTATGATTTCGATCAGGCATCAGAAGCACATGAGCTAATGGAAAGCAGTGCTCATATTGGAAAAATAGTACTGACTATTTAGTGGTTTTCTAAGTCGTAAATACAGCAGAGGAATAACTTGCACAATGATCGTTGCGCAAAGTTGTGATGACGCGCTTGACACTATCTATTATTTACATTAAAAATAGCTTATATCTTGTTGTTATTAATATATTTATTTGTATTTTTGGCGTTTAAAATGAAAGCTTATATCACTATCTTATTGATTTTATTGACCGTGTTCGGCACAACCCATGAGTTGAATGCCGGCGGTAACCCCTGCCCTACCCTGCTCAACCATGACGTAAAAAGCTTTAATTCAGGCCAAAGTATTAACTTATGCGAGGCTTATCAGGGGAAAGTTATTGTGATCGTTAATACCGCAAATAAATGTGACCTAACCCAACAATATGATGCTCTGGAAGCTCTACAAGACGAATTTGGTCATGATGGACTGGCTATTCTCGGGTTCCATAACAATGACTATCTGGGGCAAATGAAAGGCCTGCCTGAAACCAGCAAAGAGTACTGCCGCCTAGCTTCGTCTGTTCGCTTTCCGCTATTCACCAACCAACGCAGCCTACCTGAAAATCCTACTCCAATATTCCGCTCCTTAGCTGACGCCGCAGGTGAATATCCACAGTGGAATTTTCATAAATACGTGCTTGATCGCGAAGGTGTGTTAAGAGGCAGTTTTGACAGCCTGACGGACCCATTAGACCCCTCCTTGACTCATCTGGTAAAAACCCTGCTCTAGTAGTTACCATCTGCTAGAGTATCTCCATGATCATGCATGGAGACTCCAATGAAAGCAGTATTCCTTTCTTTCCTGTTGTTACCCTTTACAGTCGCCGTGGCTGAAGAGACCTGTCCTTGGCCACTTCTTGACCATGAACTAAAAGTTCTGGGTGAAGACCGTCAAGTCAATCTGTGTGATGAGTATGCAGGTAAGGTAATCCTGATGGTGAATACAGCCAGCAAATGTGGCTATACGCCACAGTATGAAGGCCTGGAAAATCTTTACGCGACTTATGAGGAAAAAGGATTAGTGGTACTTGGGTTCCCATCGAATGATTTTGGCGGACAAGAACCTGGCACTGAAAACGAGATACAGGAATTTTGTCGCAGCACCTATAGCATCAAGTTTCCTATGTTCGCGAAACAAGGGGCTAAAGAAGCAACTGCCAGTCCGCTGTACCAGTCACTGGGTAGTGCAGCCGGTGAGTATCCTGCATGGAACTTTCACAAATACGTTATCAACCAAAAAGGTGAGATTGCAGCGAGTTTGAAAAGCAGTGTTAAACCCGAAAGCAAGGAAATGATTGAGTTGATTGAAAGCCTGCTCTAGCCAAGGCCTTTAATTTCCTGATAGGCATCCAGAGCTCGCTGCCGACTTTCCTTTAAATCCACCATTGGAGATGGATAATTTTCATCCATCACGACACCAGCTTCTAATAACACTTCAACGGGTGCCAGCGATGGTTTGTGAAGAAACTTCTTTGGCATGTGGGCCAACTCAGGCACCCATTTCCTGACATAGTCGCCGGCTCCATCGAAGCGTTCACCCTGCGTAACAGGATTGAAGATTCTGAAGTATGGAGCAGCATCGGCACCCGAACCTGCACACCATTGCCAACCCATAGTGTTACTGGCTAAATCAGCATCAACCAACGTATCCCAAAACCATCGAGCTCCTTCCAGCCAATGGACTTGTAAGTTCTTAATTAAAAACGAAGCCACCACCATACGTACACGATTATGCATCCAACCGGTATGCCAGAGCTCACGCATGCCGGCATCAACCAGAGGTATCCCGGTTTGACCCTGCTGCCAGCGACTCAGATCATCATCATAGTCCTGTCGCCAGGGAAAATGTTCAAACTTAGCATTCAGTGGTTGATCAACCGTATGCGGGTAATGAAATAACAAATGATGAGCAAATTCGCGCCAGCCTATTTCACTGACATAACGGTTGGCATCATCCTCACTACGCTGCTCCCTGCGAACTGCGGCGACCACCTGTCGTGGACTGATCTCACCAAAATGCAGATGCGCGGATAAACGTGAAGTACCGGTAACCCCTGGTACATCTCTACCAGTATCATAATCGTTTACCGTGCCTTCCAGAAAATCTGCTAGTGCAGCATGTGCCCCCTCTTCTCCAGGTGCCCAGTAGTCGTCAAAGCTGGCATGCCAGTTAATTGGATCCAATAGCCCTAAAGATTCAATAGATTCGCCAGCCAAACCTTTTGGTAATGCAGGTAACTGTTTGGGTTGACTCAAAAGCGGTCTGTCTATGCCAGCCGCCAGACAGTTTTTCCAATACGGAGTAAATACTCTATACGGGGTTTCAGTCTTGGTACTGACAGTCCATGGTTCATTGATCAACGCCGCATTAAAACTTTTCACTTCCAGGCCTTGCTCTGAGAAGCTTTCTTTTAATTGCTTGTCTCTGTGAATAGCCCATGGCTCGTACTGACGATTCCAGTAAATTGCAATGACCTGCTCTGCTGAGACAAGCTTGGCGAGAACCTCTTGTGCTTCGCCTTGTTGAATCAGTAGATCAGAACCCAAACCTTGCAGCGATTCTGTTAATGAAGTCAGACTATGATGCAACCACCACAGACTGGCACCCGAGTGTGTCCATTCACCCGCATCAGTATACGAGTGGATATAAAGCGGGATTATTTGCTGATGCTGGCTAACGGCTTCTACTAAAGAAGGATTATCCGCCAGTCGTAAATCCTGACGAAACCAAACAATTGCTGTGCTCAATGTGTATTCCGTTGTAGCTGCGTTACAATCCAGACACGATATCAGAGGCAGTAGCATGAAGCACGAAACCACATTTGGAGTAGTAATAGTCGGGGATGAAATTCTGTCTGGCAAGAGACAGGACAAGCACCTCCCATTTATCATTGATTTACTGCATGAATATGGCTACGAACCACAATGGGTCTATATTGTTGGTGATCAGGAGAAAAATCTGACGGACTGCTTACGTGCCAGTATGCAAAATGAACATATCGTATTCTGCCTGGGCGGTATCGGTGCAACCCCTGATGATATTACCCGCCAATGTGCCGCCGCCGCCGCTAACCTGCCGTTAACTCAACATCCGGAAGCAACCGCTCTACTGCAAGAGGTGTTCAAAGAAGAAATTAACCCACAACGCTTGTTAATGGCTAAGCTGCCTCAGGGTGTCGAACTAATCCCTAATCCAGTGAATAAAATTGCAGGCTTTAGTATCAATAACCACCATTTCGTTCCCGGCTTTCCGAAAATGGCTCATCCTATGTTGCGTTGGGTAATGGAAGAGAAATACAGTCACGTAAAACGAGCGGCCGAGATCGAGTATATCGTGGTAGTTAAAGACACACCTGAGAGTGAAATGATTCCGATGATGAAGGTAATTCTGGAAAATCATCCAGATATCAGATTATCCAGCTTGCCATCTACAACCAAATCCAGAATAACCGAGCTGGCTGTTAAGGGTGAATGTAATAAAGCAGATTCAGCCTACGAAGCTTTATGCCACGCGCTTGATCTTGCGAAACTGGATTGGCAACCGAAATAGTTCTGGTCTAAATAGAAAACGGATTGCGTACGATTATAGTCTCTTCACGATCAGGACCGGTTGAAACGATATCGATCGGGACCCCGGTGATTTCCTGTAAGCGCTTCAAATAGGCTTTAGCATTTTCAGGCAGTGCATCGTACTCAGTAACACCCACCGTTGACTCACTCCAGCCGGGCATCTCTTCATAGACAGGCTCACACACTGACAAATCGTCCAAACCCAAAGGCAGTGAGGTAATGGTTTCACCTTTACAGGTGTAGGCAGTACACAGCTTCAGAGTCTCGAGGCCATCCAGTACATCAAGCTTGGTGATACATAAACCGGTAAGACTATTTAACGCGGCTGCACGCCGCATGGCAACGGCATCGTACCAGCCACAACGTCTGGCACGGCCGGTGGTGGTACCGAACTCATGGCCTTTATCTGCCATGTGTTTGCCATCTGGATCCTGCTTTTCTTCAGCGTCATATAATTCGGTGGTAAAGGGTCCGGCACCAACCCGGGTTGTATACGCTTTGGTAATGCCGAGAAAGTAATCCAGATCATGCGGCCCTACTCCAGTGCCGGTGCAAGCACCACCGGCAGTGGTACTGGATGATGTAACGAAAGGATAAGTACCATGATCCACATCAAGCAAAGTTCCTTGCGCGCCTTCAAACATGACATTTTCTGGTCCATGCTTGAGCTGCTGCAAACGTTCAGCTACATCCGTCATCATCGGCAATAACAGTTCAGCATACTTTACGGCCAGCGCCTTCATTTCCTCAAGATCAATCTCATCGGTCTCATAGTAATTCTTCAGTGCAAAGTTATGATATTCGACCACACTGGCTAATTTTTCATTGAAGGTTTCGGGATAGAGTAAGTCTTCAACGCGTAAACCACGTCTGGCCACTTTGTCTTCATAAGCCGGTCCAATCCCGCGTCCGGTTGTACCTATGGCGGACTTGCCGCGTTTCTTCTCACGCGCATTGTCCAGCATAGCGTGATACGGGAAAATTAACTGGCAGCCACCAGAGACTTTAAGCCGCTCTCGCACAGGTACACCGCTTGCCTCTAGCTTTTCAATTTCCACCAGCAAGGCATCGGGTGACAACACTACGCCATTGCCAATCAAACACTCGGCACCTTCACGCATAATTCCTGATGGCACTAGGTGCAAGGCTGTTTTATGACCGTCAATAACCAGAGTATGGCCAGCATTATGTCCACCTTGAAAACGAACCACAGCATTGGCTTGTTCGGTGAGCAAGTCAACGATCTTGCCTTTGCCTTCATCGCCCCACTGACTACCTAAAACAACGACAAACTTTCCCATTATTAATCCTTGTTACTCACGGCCTGAACCAGCCAGTCACCGTCAATCTGTTTTAATTGATGGCTACAGCGTTGGTCCAACTCTGTAGCCACAGACTCAATCACAATTTTTCCTTCGGCTCGCAATGACATAATCATCGCTTGCAACTCAGGTGATTCTTCGTTGGGTGCTAGAATAGTGTCAGCAGCACCATCGACTTTACGATCGCCCAGGCCCATCAGATTCTTAAGATCGGCACTAAAACCGGTTGCCGCACGCGCTTCTCCAAATGACTCTCCAATGCCGTCATAACGTCCACCACGAGCCAACTCTCTACCTTCACCGGCCATATAGGCAGCGAATACCACACCATTTTGATAACGAAAGCCGCTGAGTTCTGCCAGATCAAAATTAATATCCAGCTCTGGATACGCCCGCTTTAGCATCTGCGCCAGGCTTTGGAGTTTGAGCAGAGACTCTTTACACTCAGGTTGGTTAAATGCCTCCAGCTCTTGTGCAGCCTCAAAAATACTTTGATCACCATTTAAATCTGGTAAAGCCAAAAGTGCCTCGCTGATAGATACAGGCATTTCGCGCTCAGCTACAAATGTGGCCAAATCGGTCACTGCCTTTCTTTGTAGCAAGGTATATAAACGATCTATCTCTGCTGAAGAAAGCTCAGCCTGTGTTGCAAATCGATTAATAATACTCGCGTCACCAAGATCAATATGCAGATTATTAATGCCGCAACGCTGAATAGTCTCGATCATTAAACGTAGGACTTCCAGATCACTTTCCAGACCATTGTGTCCGTAAAATTCGACCCCAACCTGCATCGGGCTTCTGGAACCAGCGAAATTATCCGGTCGGGTTTTGAGCACTGTGCCCAAATAACAATAGCGAGCAGCACCACGACGCTGTAAGCGATGCGCATCAATTCGTGCGACTTGCGGCGTCATATCAGGACGCACGCCCATCATCTTGCCAGTAAGTTGATCGGTGAGCTTAAAGGTTTGTACATCGTGGGTAGGGCTGCTGATCAACAGGGAATCCATATACTCAATAAAGGGTGGCATGAGCAGCTCATAGCCCCAGCTCTGATACATATCAAGCAGCTCACGGCGCAATGTTTCCAGCCATAGTGCTTCATCAGGCAATGCTTCATCAATGCCTTCAGGTAGTAACCATTTATTTGTCATGATCGCACCAGATAGAGCAACACAACACCAATGAAGATGGAGCCAATCCCGATTTTTCTCACGGTATCTTCGGGTAAGTTAGACATTTGCTGCATTGCCTCTTTGTAACGCTCGGGAGCCATAAAAGGCAACAAGCCTTCTATGACGAACACCAACGATAGCGCCGCCAGTAAATCTTTCCACTCCACTTCATTACCTGCTTTTTTAAATGAGGCTATTTACCTTCAGGGTTACCGAGAAACCGGAAAAAATCACTGTCCGGATCAAGTAACATTACATCACCGCCACTTACAAATGCCTTGCGGTATGATTCGAGGCTACGGTAAAAGCTGTAGAAATCCTTATCTTGAGTGTAGGCAGTAGCATAAACATCGGCTGCAGTTGCATCGCCCTCTCCTCGCAATACCTGAGATCCTTTATAGGCTTCTGCAACAATGACCGCCCGCTGGCGATCTGCAATCGCGCGGATTTTTTGTGCATCCTCTTTTCCTTTAGCACGAAAATCTGCGGCAGTTTGCGAACGTTCCGCACGCATTCTCTGATAGACCGACTCGCTGACGTTAGTCGGCAAATCAATACGGCTAATACGTACGTCAATTAACTGGATTCCTAGATCACTTGCCAGTGCTCGTGAGGTGTCATTAATCGATTGCATAATTTCATCGCGCTCTCCCGAGATCGCCTGTTGGATCGTGCGCTTAGCAAACTCATTCCGTAAGCCGTCTTTAATTACTTGAGATAATCGGCTTTGAGCGACCGCTTCTTGACCTTGGGTACGACGATAGTAAAGACCAACGTCTTCAATTTTCCATTTGACGAAAAAATCCACCATGACGTTTTTCTTTTCAATGGTCAGGAAAGGTTCAGGCTGTGCATCCAGGGTTAAGACCTGAGATGAAAACTTGCGGATATTATTCAAGAATGGCCATTTAAAATGTAGCCCAGGCTCTAACTCGGTATCAACAATTTTACCCAGTTGAAATAAGATACCTTTCTGACGCTCGTCGATGGTATATGCTGATGAAAAAATCAGCAGAATTATAACAACAATGATGATTGGCAATGCTTTCATTAGCGTGATCCTCTACTACGGGTAGTGTCGCGCAATGGCGAAGATGCTGACGACGGATTTTGTGGCTGCGGTGCGAGCTGTGTAGGTGTGTTATTGGTACCTTGCTGCATGGTATTATTTCCACCACCTGACATTAGCTTATCTAAAGGCAAATACATCAGACTGTTACCAGACTCATTGTTCATTAGCACTTTGTTAGATTTACTATAAACGCCTTCAATGGTCTCCAGGTAAAGTCTTTCACGCGTAACTTCAGGCGCTTTTTGATACTCAACCATCAATTGATTAAAGCGTGAGGCATCACCTTCTGCCTGAGCAATAATTTGCTGCTTATAGGCTTCCGCTTGCTCAAGCATGGTCGCTGCTTCACCTTCAGCCTGAGGCAAGACACTATTGCTGTAAGCTTGTGCCTCACTTCTATAACGCTCTTGATCCTCACGCGCTTTGATTGCATCCTCGAAAGCGTCCTGCACTTCCCTAGGCGGCTGAGAATCTTGCAAGTTGATCGTAATAACTTCTATTCCGGTCTCATATAAATCCAGAATTTGCTGAGTTAAAACTTTAGTATTCGCAGCAACTTCAGGACGACCCTCGGTCAAGACAAAGTCCATGTCGCTCTTGCCTACAGCCTCTCTTAGCGCACTTTCAACAGCTTGACGCAAAGTGACCTCAGGATCACGTACCCGAAACAGATACGCTGGCGCATCCTTAATACGATATTGGGTAGCTAGCTTGATATCTACAATATTTTCATCGGTGGTGAGCATAGTGGTGTTGTGTTCGTAATCGCGCATGCTGTCAACGTCGACTATTTCCACTTCTTCAAAAGGCCACGGAATGTGCCAACCGATACCTGACTGTTTGATGGTTTGGAATTGACCAAATCTCAGGATTAATCCGTTGGTTCCTTCAACTACGATAAATATCCCGCTCATCAGCCATAACGCAAGCAAGATTAGAGGCCAGTATTTGAGGTTACCAAGTAAGCTTGAACCACCGCCGCCAGCACTACCTCCGCCACCGCCAGCTACTTTCTTTAGTATATTGTCCAGACCTGAAGAACCCGTTTTTTTAGGGCCATTGCTCCAGGGATCTTTGTTTCCACCGGGTTGATTCCACGGCATGTGCTTCTCCTATCGTTCAGCCGTTTATTCTAAGTGTAGAGGGCATAAGTGACAAGAATGATTTAGCTCTCAAGGGCTTGTAATGCGTGTATTTCGGGGAATTGTTTGCGTAAGCGATGATAATCTTTTTTTGCCAGCTTGATTTTCATCTCCCAGCCACCGGCATTGGCAATATTCTCGTCCAGTACAGACCCTTTTTGATACAAGGATGCGCGTAACGCACCCGCCTGACTATCCAGTGTAATCTGACCTTGCACCATGTCTCCATCCAGCTGTTTGGCAATGACTTTTTTAAGCTCATCCATACCCATATCTTTAAGGGCCGAAACCCAGACACTCTTCTGATCGGTATAAACATCGGTCATCACTTCGGGCTGGTGGGACTTGAGTAAATCAATTTTGTTGTATACCAGCACCTGTGGTACCGCTGCTGCACCCACTTCCTTGAGCACCGCATCCACCTGTTCGCGATAGGCATCGCTGCGCTCATCGCTGGCGTCCATAACATGCAGCAGTAAATCTGCCTCACGGGTTTCTGTTAAGGTAGCGCGGAAAGCGGCGACCAGATCGTGTGGTAATTGGCGAATAAATCCGACTGTGTCTGCCAGCACCACCTGCATACCATCCAGATCAAGCCGTCTCAATGTTGGGTCCAGTGTGGCGAATAGCTGATCAGCTGCGTAAATTTCCTCATCACACAAGGTATTGAAGAGCGTAGATTTTCCGGCATTGGTGTATCCCACCAATGCGACAGTTGGGATTTCAGCCTTGATTCGCGATTGGCGCCCCTGCTCTCTCTGTGTGTCCACTTTTTTCAAGCGTTTGCGTATCGACCGAATTCGCACGCCAAGCAGTCTTCTATCTGTCTCTAGTTGCATTTCACCCGGGCCACGTAAACCAACACCACCTTTTTGTCGTTCAAGGTGAGACCAACCTCGTACCAGACGAGTAGACAGGTAACGCAACTGCGCCAGCTCAACTTGTAGTTTACCCTCGTGAGAACGAGCGCGTTGGGCAAAGATGTCGAGTATCAAGCCGGTACGGTCCAGAACCCGGCAACGAAATAGAGCCTCAAGATTTCGCTCTTGTGCCGGTGATAATTGATGATCAAAAATAACCAGATCGGCCTCATGCTGTTTGACCTTGTCGGCTATTTCTTCGGCTTTACCTTTACCCACAAAATATTTGGGTTGCGGCTTGATAGTAGAACCAGTAATCAATTCCAGACAGGTGCCTCCGGTTGAGGCGGCCAATTCCTTGAATTCCTGGATATCGTCTGCACCAAGACTATGGTCAGACTTGAACTTTACATGGACGAGGATGGCGCGGCCGCCATGCGTCGGCCGCTCAAACATCTGTTAAACGCAATTTCACGTCTTTATAAGGTTTAATCCTCGTCAGGCATGGGTAGCTTCACGGCTTTAGTTGGCACGATAGTAGATATAGCGTGCTTGTAAACCATCTGGTTCACCGTGTTGCGTAACAAAACCACGAATTGATCGAATGAATCGATCTGACCTGATAACTTGATGCCGTTGACGAGATAAATCGCCACCGGTATTTTTTCCTTTCTTAGAGCATTTAGAAAGGGTTCTTGTAACGTTTGCCCTTTTGACATTTTGACTACCTATTTTTTTATAATGTAAATAATACGAACTTTTCGACTATATCACAGCGGTAAAAATAGCTTGAGAAATAGCACTCGTTTTTACCTGCACCGGGTCAAAGAATGTTAAATCTTTTTCCGAGCGCAGCCACGTGAACTGTCGCTTGGCTAATTGTCGTGTTGCCACCACACCTTTGTGCAAAAGTGTCTCTTTATCGTAACTGCCGTTAAGATATTCATAGACCTGTCGGTAACCGACAGCACGCAACGATGGGTTATCCAGATCGAGTGACCAGCGTTGCTGTAACCCCTGCACCTCATCAATTAAACCGTGCTGCAACATCAACTCAAAACGCTGCTGAATTCTCTGATGCAATATCGCTCGATCGGAAGGTAGCAAGGCAAATTTATGTGCTTCGTATTTATTGGAAGTTTGAAGCTGTTGTTTAAGTAACTCTGTTAGAGAACTTCCCGTCAGCTCATAGACCTCAAGCGCACGCTGAATACGTTGCTGATCATTTTCATGAATCCTGGCAGCGGCCACAGGGTCCACTTTCTGCAGACGCTGATGTAAAACTGACCAACCTGAAGCTACCGCTTCTTGTTCGAGTTGCTGCCGTACTTCTTGATCAGCTTCTGGCAACTTAGCGAGTCCTTGCAACAAGGCACGGAAGTATAAAAATGTGCCACCGACTAATAATGGAGTTTTTCCACGTTCGGTAATGTCTGTGATCAAACTCGCTGCATCAGTGGCAAAACTGGAAGCGGAATAGGATTGGTCTGGATTGATGATATCGACTAAATGATGGGGGGCTTGCTCAAGCTCAAGCGGGGTTGGTTTTGCCGTACCAATATCCATCTCTCGATAGACCAGGGCGGAGTCCACACTGATGATTTCAAATTTATCGGTGCCATGTAGATCGATAGCTACTTCTGTTTTACCGCTAGCAGTTGGTCCATACAGACAAACGATTTTAGTTGGGCTGGTCATTAGCGACCACGCATAAATAAACCATCCAGCTGACTGACGCTTAACTGGGTCCAGGTCGGACGACCATGGTTACACTGGCCACTGCGCTCGGTTTCTTCCATTTGACGCAGCAAAGCATTCATCTCAGGCACACTCAATTTACGATTGGCACGCACGGAACCATGACATGCCATGCTGGATAATAGCTCATCCATCGCCTGTTCGACCCGCGCGCTGGAACCATGTTCAGAAATATCAGAGAGTACATCACGCACCAGTGACTCTGCATCACCTTGAGCTAACAACGCAGGCACTGCACGAATCATGACTTGCTCTTCGGCCCGTCTATCCAATTGCAGACCAAGTGTGCTTAACATCTGCTGCTCGCTTTCTACTAAATCTGCTTCCGCACTGCTCACTCGCATTGAGACCGGCACTAACAAAGGCTGCTGGGCCAGTCCATCAGTATGAAAATGTCTTTTTAACTGTTCATAGGTAATACGCTCATGCGCGGCATGCATATCCACCAGCACCAAACCACTAGCATTCTCAGCCAGGATATATATCCCATGCAATTGCGCCAAAGCAAAGCCCATCGGCGGCATGTGCTGCTCATCACTTACGGGCGTTCTGTTTGGTTGCTCGGCCAAATCGGCGTAGACCGCCACAGACTCTGCCACAGCGGCCGAGGAAGGTGCCTGATATGAAGATGATTGCTGTTGAAAGGCGGTTTCTACTTGCACCATTTCGGGCGCTAGCTTGGGCATAGCATCGATACCAGCATGATCTTTGGCAGGAATGGTATCTGCTATGACTTTTTCAATTGTTCTGAAAATAAAATCATGTACCAGTCGCGACTCCCTCAAACGTACTTCGGTTTTAGCGGGATGTGCATTCACATCAACCTGACGCGGCTCCATTTCCAGGTGCAAGACATAGGCCGGTTGACGGCCGTGATACAGCACATCACGATAGGCGTGCTTGGCAGCATGGGCAAGCACCTTGTCGCGTACCATGCGTCCATTAATAAAAAAGTATTGCATGTCTGGCTGACTACGTGAAAACACCGGTAAGCCAACCCAGCCCCATAATCTAAGCCCGGCGCCCTGCTCATCAAAAAACCGGGACTGACTATGGAAATTATTGCCGCAAATCGTGGCTACCCGCTTTTCAAAACCCGCCTGATCCTGAGCAGCCGACCAGCGATGTACCGAGCGCTGGTTATGTCGTATCTCAAAAGCCGTTTCAAAATGACTCAAAGCAAGGTTTTTGAGTAACTTGTCTATATGTTTATATTCTGTTTTTTCAGTGCGCAGGAATTTGCGTCGCGCCGGCACATTATAAAACAGGTCTGCCACTTCAATGGTAGTGCCTGGTGGATGTGGCTGCGGGCTTAGCTCACCGCTGCCATCACTGTGTTGCTGATATCGCCACCCCGAATCCTCGCCATTGACTGAAGTGGTCAAAGTGAAACGAGATACCGACGCGATACTCGGCAAAGCTTCACCTCTGAAACCAAGACTGCTGACATTTTCCAGATCGTGTAATGATTCGATCTTGCTCGTTGCATGACGTGATAACGCCAGCTCAATCTGCTCTCTCTCAATGCCGTCACCGTCATCGCGAATCTTGATTAACTTGGTGCCACCCTGCTCCAGATCAATCCAGATGGCAGTAGCATTAGCATCTAGCGAATTTTCGAGCAATTCCTTGAGCACAGAAGCCGGGCGCTCGACCACCTCGCCGGCGGCGATCTGGTTAATTAATTGAGGGGAAAGCTTACGGATCGGCATGCTAGTGACACTCTCTCTGATGGTGCCTATTGTGCCTGAGCGAAAGTATTTTGTCGCTGTTAGACAGCCATCAGGTTTGTGGGATTCGCAACACCTGTCCAATCCGTATTTTGTCTGAGCTCAGCTTGTTAATTTTGCGCAATGCTTTGAGCGAAATATCGTAACGATGCGCAATACCAGAAAGTGTCTCACCCGATTTGATCACATGTTCTTCAGCCCGCAAGCTTGCAACAATCGTACCTATCGGGGCATTTTCTTTAAAATAATTTTTGATACCTCGCATCAAAGAGGTGACCAACTTGTCCTGATGCGCCTTGCTGCGTAATTTCTTTTCTTCTGCCGAGTTGGACAGGAAAGCAGACTCAACCAGTACCGAAGGAATATCGGGTGATTTCAGCACCATAAAGCCAGCCTGTTCCACCCGGTCACTATGGGTATCACCCAGCTTGGTTAACTCACCGAGCAAAAATCCGGCAATCTGCACACTGGTTTCATTGGTATGTCGTTGTGATAAATCGAGTAACACGGAAGCCAGTACCTCATCCTTGTCGTCAATACTGACGCCACCCACTAAATCAGAACTGTTTTCACGTTCTGCCAACCATCGTGCCGCCTCACTGGTCGCACCACTGGCTGACAAGGTAAATACGGATGAACCTTTGGCACTGCGATTTTTAGCGGCATCAGCATGAATTGATACAAATAGATCAGCCTGCTTCTCTCGCGCCAGGACTGTCCGTTGTTTTAATGGTATGAAGATGTCCTTATCACGAGTTAAATACGCTTTGTAACCAATTTGCTTGTTAATTCTGCCAGCCAGCTTTCTAGCAAGACTCAATGCTATATCTTTTTCCAACGTCCCACGTTTGCCGATAGCACCCGGGTCTTTACCACCATGACCGGCATCAACCATAATGATAATTTCTCTGGGCTCAGCCTCATCTTTAGGAGTGACTACCTCAATCGCCTTTAAGGTATCGTCATTAAATAACTCCACCAACAGACGTGGCGTCTCACCATCGGGCATGATGACACTGTTGATTTCCATTTTATCTTGTAAATCCAGCACCACTCGCAAGTCATCTACATTGCGCACGGCATAGCGCAAACCCAATAACGGTTTAACGGCTTCTATTTCAAGCGCCACATCTTTGGAAAGACTGGTAGCAGGTAAATCAATAACCACCCTTTCAGGGTTATCCAAACGAAATAACTTGTGTTCAACATCTTCACTGAGATCAAAGAACAAGCGCAACTTGCCATCCACTTGTTCAAAATTGAAGTCATCAAGCGTCGCGGCAAAGGTTGCGGAAGAGCAGGCAAAAACGCAGAGAATAAACAACAGCAGCTGTTTAAACATACTCACTATAAAAACTGATCTCTGCATTTAAATTCCGGATGATCGGGCTCTGATCGAAATTGTAGGTCTCAATACTGAAAAATCAAGGTTTTTCTTGTTTTTTAGCATGATAGAGGCATTAATTTGTGCAAGCTATGAATTTAAGGCTGCAAATCACTCTCAATACTAATTTTTCTTCCACCATCGCTCGGCGTGAGGGTAATCATGAGATCCAGTCCAGCCGTCCACTTGCCACCCTTCTCAGGCCACTCGATCAGACATAAGTTCCCATCACCGATGTAATCTGAGAAACCAATAAATTCGAGTTCATCGGGGTCGGCTAACCGATACAAATCAAAGTGAGCTACTTCCAATTCAGCTACCTTATAGCTCTCAACCAAACCATAAGTAGGGCTTTTGACTGCCCCCCCATAACCCATGGCACGCAACAGTCCTCGTACCAGTGTTGTTTTGCCGGCGCCCAAAGGCCCACTCAAACCAACCATATTCAAAGATTTAATTTGGGGCAGTAACTTTTCTGCATAGGCGGGCATAGCCGCTTCAGTTGGAATCAGTTGCTCGGACAGCATGTGTCGCCAGGCTGTTTGATTAGCGCAGAGCCAATCACAGAGGTGTTGATAATATTCGATAACATGGCGAAATTATAACGCCATGTTCAGAGAAGATGAATTACTCTTTAGACGCCTTAATGTAATTCATCAAACCATTGGTTGAGCTATCGTGCTTGAACACAGTTGAGGTGCTTTTGAGTTCTCGCAAAATAGTTTTTGCCAGAGTCTTACCAAGCTCAACACCCCATTGATCATAAGAGTTAATATCCCAGATCATACCCTGCACCATCACTTTATGTTCGTACATAGCGAGCAATGAGCCAAGACTTCTAGGTGTAACACGCTTGAGCAAAATAGTATTGCTGGGGCGGTTACCATTAAAGGTCATATGTGGCAATAATTTAACAATATCGGATTGTTGTAATTCCTGCATTTCAAGGATTTGCCGGGTCTCTTCGCGGGTGCGGCCTTTCATCAACGCTTCAGACTGCGCCAGAAAATTTGCCAGTAAAATATGGTGGTGCTCGCCCACCGGATTACTCGATTCGATAGGCGCAATGAAATCGCATGGAATCATTGCCGTGCCTTGATGCAGTAATTGATAAAAGGCGTGTTGACCGTTAGTGCCTGCCCTGCCCCAAATTACCGGGCCGGTTGCATGGTCAACCGGGTCTTCGTTTTTCTTGATGGCTTTACCATTACTCTCCATATCCAACTGTTGTAAATATTCAACGATTGAATCGAGATGTTGATCGTATGGTAGTACCGCATGGTTCGGAGCCATGAAAAAATTCACATACCAGATTCCAAGTACCGCCATAATAAATGGAATATTCTGGTCCAGTGACGCTTTTCGAAAATGCTCATCCATCGCATGGGCGCCATCCAGCAACTCTTCAAATTCATCCATCCCAATGGCTAACGCAATTGGCAATCCGACTGTGGACCACAGCGAATATCTACCACCTACCCAGTTCCAGAAACGAAATATATTTTCTTTGGCAATACCAAACTCGACCACACCAGATTCATTGGTAGAAACCGCGACAAAATGCTTGGCAACCGCTTCTTCATCACCCAGATAGTTGAGCAGCCAATCTCTGGCCGTTCTGGCATTGGTCATAGTTTCCAAAGTCGTGAATGTTTTTGATACTACGACAAACAAGGTGGTTTCGGGTTTGACCTTCTTTAAGATTCCGGCAATCTGCGAGCCATCCACATTAGATAGAAAATGGAAATTCATTTCAGAGATCTGATATGGCTCTAACGCCTCGCACACCATTCTGGCACCCAGGTCAGAACCACCAATACCAATACTCACAACATCCGTTATTCGCTCGCCCGTATAACCTTTCCAGCCACCCATACGGACTTGTTCTGTAAATTCACGCATGTGTTCAAGTTCGGCGTGCACCAAAGGCATAACGTCTTGACCATTTACGTGCACTTCTTTTTCTGAACGATTTCTTAATGCGGTATGTAACACCGCCCGGTTTTCAGTCCAGTTAACTTTCTGCCCGTCAAACATAGCCGCAATCTTGTCTTGAAGATTGAGCTCTTTGGCCAGCTTGACCATTAAGTCACGGGTGTATTCGGTAAATCGATTTTTAGAATAGTCGAAGAGAATATCTTCAAATTCGACGGAGAATCTTTCAAAGCGCTGCGCATCATTCTCAAACAGGTTACGCATCTCTACATCTCGTAACTCTGCATAATGCACTTCAAGTGCCTTCCACGCCTTTGAATTTGTCAGTTCACTATTATCTTTATTGACCGAACTACGAATCTTGCGAATCGCTTCAGAGGCTTCCATGACTGTCAGTGTAGGCATTGCGTTCCATCGCTCCTTAGTAACCTGAAAATTGTGCGCCAGCCTGCTATTGTAAACCTGTCACTGGTTCACGTTATTTGAGCTGGAGGCGCAAATTTTCAACTATTATTACCTGAATTTCAGATTTTAACGAACAATTGAGGCCAGTGTGACTAAATCCACCAGTAAAACGAAATCCATTCAACTCAATTCCTATGATGACAAACGCTTACGAGCACATGTCAAACTGCTAGGTCGGCTGCTTGGAAATGCCATCATAAAACATAATGGCAAGCAGGTATTTGATGCAGTAGAGCTGTTACGAACCGGTTACATTAAACTCAATACAGACAAAGATAATCCGATCCGGCAGAAACTGGTCAAGCTGATATGCGATCTCGATACCGAAACACTCGAACATGTTATCCGCGCTTTCAGCACTTACTTTGGGCTGGTAAATCTGGCCGAAGAATTGATCGCGCTACAATGGCGTGAACGTAAACTGGATCAAGGTGGTGAACTTTGGTCTGGATCATTCCAGGACACTTTCCGCGAGCTAAAGAAAGAAAAAATATCAGCCAATAAGGCACAACAGTTATTGGACTCAATCAGTTATACCCCGGTCTTTACCGCGCACCCGACGGAAGCCCGGCGCCGAACCATCATGGAACTGTTGCGACAGATATTTTCAACCAGTAGCCAGCTCTACCGTACAGGCCTGAGTAAAAATGCGCATGCAGCTCTGGTCGCCAGACTGGAAAGTGAAATATTGATTTTATGGCAAACCGATGAACTCAGAAGCGCCAGACCGACGGTCAAAGACGAGATCAAGAACGGGCTCTATTACTTCAAATCCAGTTTGTTTGACGCGGTACCGATTGCTTACAAATATTGTGAGCGTTCAGTAGCAAGCACTTACGGACTCGATAAACAGGGCAAACCGAAGGTCAGCGTGCCCAGCTTCATTCGCTTTGGTTCCTGGATAGGTGGCGACCGCGATGGTAACCCGTATGTAAAGCCCGAAACCACGGCACTGGCGGTACGCTTACAAATGCGTGAAGTTCTGAGTGAGTACATGCGTCGCCTGGACAGCATGTATCATACACTCACGCATTCCTCATTATTTTGCCAACCGTCCAAAGCCTTGCAACGTAGCCTCAAGAAAGAACAGCACCTGTTGCATCAAGCCGTACCCGAAACGGCAGACCGTTATCAAAACGAACCCTACCGACGCAAAATGATCATCATGCGTTTTCGTATTAAACAATTACATGCAACCACACAACTGCGCTTAAAGAGCAAAGGCAAAGTTGCCGCACTGGAAGGTGCTTATAACAACCCGTCAGAATTTCTCAAAGACTTGCACTTGATCCGTGACTCGTTAATGCAAGATGGCGATGCAACATCGGCTGGATTTGAGCTGCGTGACTTGATTCGTCTGGCAGAAACCTTTGGCTTTAATTTGTATCGACTCGATGTCAGACAAGAATCAACGGTACACAGCAATGCGGTTGCGGACTGTCTTGGAAAAATAAACAATAAGATTGATTACCAAAGTGCCACAGAAAATCAACGCGTTACATTACTGGCACAGTATTTAAAAAAGCAGGCGACAATACCGGCTAAAACACGACTGGGTGCAAGCACACGTGAAACCCTGAATGTGTTTAAAACCATGTCACTACTGACCGATGAAACAGGGCCTGAAACCTTTGGTACGTATGTTATCTCAATGACGCATAAGGCCAGCCATGTGCTCGAAGTCCTATTGCTCAACCAACTAGCCAATGGCAAACAAGCGGCAGCATTAAATTTGCAAGTCTCGCCATTGTTTGAAACCATTCCGGACCTGAAAGAAATTGGCGATGTGTTAGAAAAATTACTGAGCAACAGCACCTACAAAGCGCATTTAAAGAAAACCGGACGCCAACAGGAAATCATGCTTGGGTATTCCGACTCGTGCAAAGATGGCGGCATCCTCGCTTCTACCTGGAATCTTTATGAGGCACAACAAACAGCACTGGCAATCACAGACAAGCATAAAATCAAATGTGTATTGTTTCACGGCCGTGGCGGCACCGTTGGCCGTGGTGGTGGTAATACGCATCAATCCATATTGTCACAACCCAATGGCACTGTGCGCGGGAAAATAAAGTTCACTGAACAAGGCGAAGTATTAACCTATCGTTATTCTCACCTACAAACCGCGACCTATGAATTAAGCATGGGTATTACCGGCCTGATTAAAGCCAGCAAAAATGTGGTAACCGGCAAACAAAAAACCACCAAAAGTTATGAAAAAACCATGGCGCTGCTAGCTCAATCCGGTGAAAATAAATACCGCGGCCTGATCGACCATAACTCTGATTTGATGGACTATTATTATGAAGTCACTCCGGTTAATGAAATCGGTAAAATGAAAATTGGTTCACGACCTTCGCATCGTAAGAAAGGTAACCGCTCAAAAAATTCCATACGCGCCATTTCATGGGTATTTGGCTGGGCACAATCCCGTCACACCCTGCCAGGCTGGTATGGCATAGGCACTGCTCTGGAAGATTACATTGACAATAAACCAGCCAACTTGAAAAAACTCCAACAAATGCATCAACACTGGCCGTTTCTAAAAGCACTATTGAATAATTCTCAAATGGCACTGGAAAAAGCCGAACTCAACATGGCCAGGGAATACGTATCACTGGCAGTCGACCAGCATAAGGCGCATGGTGTTTACCAGGAAATCCGTGACGAATACTTCCGTACACTCAGAATGATATTAAAAGTCACCAAGAGCAAACACTTGTTAGCAAAAGACCCTACCCTGGCGCGCTCATTAGCACGTAGAGAGCCGTATCTTACGCCCTTGAATCAAATTCAGGTGGAGCTTATTCAGCGTTATCGTAGCAGCAGAAAAAAGCAGCAAGAGAAGATATTGACACCAATGATACGCTCCATCAATGCCATTGCCGCGGGAATGAGAAACACGGGCTAGTTAGCGGCGAGTTGTTTTTTTTCAGCGTGACTCAAGGACTTGATCGCATATTCACGTTTCGATGCTGATGCGCGATCATCTTGTTGTTCAGACCAGAGTAGCTTTACCGGACGTCGTGCGCTGGTGTATCTGGCGCCGCCGGCGCGCTCACCATTGTGTTGCTCCAGGCGCCTGTCTAAATCCGTAGTAATACCCGTATAGAGCGTATCGTCCGCACATTTCAGGATATACACAAACCAATCTTCAGCTCTCATCGCGAGGCTCTAGCTTTTTTAAGTACTGGAAAATTTGCCGGTAATATTTGGGTGGTTTTTCCGCCTTTTTTTCCTTGATGGCATTACGCACCAGTTGATTAACATGCTGGCGATCAAAATTATTGTATACATTCATCAACTCGGCGATCACCTCAACGTCTTCAGCCATCAAACGATCTCTAAAAGTTTCCAGCTTATGCTCGGCATCAACCTGTCGCACATGGGGTTGTTTCAAGCGCGTTATGGTTTCACATAATGCCACTTCATCAATTTCGGTTAACATAGATGCTATATGCTTTATTTGTCTTTTCAACGCGCCTTTCTGACAACGTCGACCCAGTAAAACAGCATCGATAATATCTTCTTCCAGGGGCAAATCATGAAGATCGATGACACGTTCGTGCACCAGTTCTTTTGCCAAAGCAGAAATCTCTGCAAGCTCGCGCTTCACCTGTGATTTGCTCTTACCCTCTTCTTTACTCACTGCTATCATCCTTGGATGGAAATTCAACACCGATTGTATTTTCTTGCCATGGCGTGTACTTATTCATGACCGAGGTAAATAAATCATGCTCCAGCATAGTATTCAACCAAGCAACTAGAGCCGGGTAATTCGAGGATTTAAACCACTCAATATCAACGTAAGCAAACTGCCTGATAAAGGGGAAAATGGCGACGTCAGTGAAACTTAAGTTCTCGCCTGTTAAATAGTTATGCTGTTGCAGTTGTTGCTCCAGTTTGTCCAAAAACATGCAGGCTTTAGTGCGGTATTCAGCAGCAGTCATTTCAGGGTGGCGGTCCGCGTATTTATATTTATCCAGCCACGACTTGAACTCACCATCATTGTCAGCGATCAATTCTTCACCGCTTGCAATACTGTCGGCTAAACCGAGCTGCAAAGGGTCTGACTGCGCTAGTGCCCACTGCATAATGTCCAGACTTTCTTCCAGAATACCGTCTTGTAGTTGTAGTACAGGCACCGTCGCCTTGGGTGAAATTTTTATCATTGATTCTGGTTTATGTTTCAGAACGACTTCCCGAAGTTCAACTGAAGACTCACTGGCAGCTATCGCCATTCGTGCACGGATTGCATAAGGACAACGTCTAAATGAATATAAAACAGGTAGCGACATGATTAAAACTTGAGATTATTTTGACTCTTGAAAATCATAAGACAGTAATTTAGTCGGTGAGTCGATCAGTTAGGCGGGTATCTTAATATTATCGATCAAGCGTGCTTTACCCAACCATGCAGCAGCCACCACGACCAAATTTTTATCACCGGCTTGTGCTGGCTCAAAGTCGTGTATACGACAAATCTCGATATAGTCTTTACCAAAGCCGTACCCGAGTAATTCTTCAATCGCTTCATTCTCCAGTGCGCGATAATCCGTTTCACCGGCCTCAACTCGTTTAACTATTTTAGACAGCACCTGATGAAATTTTGGTGCTATTGAGCGCTCCTCATCATTCAAGTAATTATTTCTTGAGCTCATTGCCAAACCATCTGACTCTCGTACAGTTGGCAAGCCAATAACATCGATGGGCATATTCAAATCACGCACCATTTTCTGAATCATTAATAACTGCTGTATATCTTTTTCACCAAACACCGCAACATCGGGTTGCACCATATTAAAGACCTTGGTCACGACCGTGGCAACACCAACAAAATGTCCGGGTCGTGCCTGTCCTTCGAGGCGATCGACGAAGCCAGGAACTTGCACCTGACTCACCTGCTCAATTTCTGATGGATAGATCTCTTCAACAGTGGGAGCAAACAATAGAGCGACTTTTGCTTTTTCCAGCAGCAAGGTATCCTGCTCCATAGTTCTGGGGTAAGCGCGCAGATCTTCTTCTCTATCGAATTGCATCGGGTTGACAAAATTAGTCACAATCACCTGATCAGCATGTTTGCCTGCCGCTTTAATCAACTCCATGTGACCAGCATGAAGATTACCCATGGTCATTACCAAGCCAATGGACTTGTTATTTGACTGCCATTGCTTGCATTGATGACGCAAGTCATCAATCTTGCTCATTATTTGCATAATTTACTCGGCGAAGCTTTGCTCGGCACTAGGAAAGGAACCATCCTTTACTTGCTCAACATAGGCACGGATAGCCTTGTGAATAGTACCGTTCTCAAGCAGAAAATCTTTGCTAAATTTGGGCGCCTTGGGAGTCAGCCCCAAAATATCATGTAACACCAGAATTTGACCATCACATTGAGGACCGGCACCGATACCGATTACGGGTATCTCCAGACTCTCGGTTATTTTCGCAGCAAGCGGGGATGGTACGCATTCCAGCAGCATGACATCAGCCCCCGCATCTTGCAGCTTGTGCGCATCATCCAGCATTTCGCGGGCTTGTTGCTCGTCTCGACCCTGCACTTTATAACCACCCAGTTTATGGACCAACTGCGGCTGTAAACCTATATGTGCACAAACCGGAACACCTTCACGGGATAACTTGCGTACAATCTTGACCTCGGTCTGCCCACCCTCAAGCTTGACCATTTGACCATGACCTTTTTGCATTAACTGCATCGCAGACTCTATCGCCTTGTCAGTACTGTGATAACTCATGAAAGGCATATCGACCATGAGCAAGGGTCTCTTGCAGGTCGATCTAACCGCCTTGCTGTGATACACAATGTTATCTACCGTCACCGGTATGGTTGTCTGCCTTCCCTGAACTACCATGCCGAGAGAATCACCTACCAACACTATATCGACACCTTCATCATTCATGACTCTGGTAAAACTGGAATCATAGGAAGTTAGTGAAGCGATTTTTTCTCCAGCCTCTTTCATCTTGCGAAGACTGGTAACAGTAACGTTAGTGAATTTTTTCTGTGCACTCATGGATATTTTTCTGCCTAGTTAGGAAGCGGATTAAAATAATGACGACCGCTCTGCGTAGTTTTGACCTGATGTAATAGTGCCTGATAATCTGCCTCAACAGCAACCAGATCTATTTCGGTTGCATTGACTACTAACAATGGGGCCGAATCATAATAATGAAAGAAGTTAGTATAAGCATTAACCAGCTGTTGCAAATAGGTAGTACTGATAGTTGCCTCGAACTTACGCCCGCGTTTTTTAATTCTTTTATGTAAAATACTCACTGGAGCTTGTAAGTATACGACCAAATCCGGCTTCGGCATATCCACTACAATTTTTTCATAAATTTGTTGATAGAGATTGAATTCGAGAGGATTTAAAGTGCTCTCGGCAAACAACTTGTCTTTTTCCAGCAAAAAATCAGTAACCTGGACTGGCTGAAACAACTGCTGCTGATGCAACGCTTCCAATTGACGTAGCCTGGTTAACAAAAAGTGTAATTGTGTTGCCAGCGCTGCTGTTTCACGGTTGGCATAAAACTGCTGTAAAAAAGGGTTATCACTGACAGCTTCCAGCAACAATTCCGCCTCAAAGTCCTCCGCCAGACGCTTTGCCAACGTGGTTTTACCGACCCCGATAGGGCCCTCAACCGCAATATAATGTGGGTGCGTACTCATAGCTTAATCTTGCCCAAGCGACCTGTCAGAAGCAAGCATATCCAATCGGCCATACCCCGGAATATTCAATGTTTTTGGTGCCACATCCAATAGTGGCACCAAAACAAAATCTCTAAAGGTCATCGCATAGTGAGGCACCTTTAAATCGCGATGGGAAATCATTCGCTGACCATACAACAACAAGTCCAGATCGATGGTTCGCGGCCCCCAACGCACTCCGCGCTTACGCAATTGGCGACTCTCCTGCAGCTGCATTCGATAAAGCAATTCCAGTGGCGGCAATCTCGACTCAATCCTGGCTACTGCATTTAAATAGGCCTTCTGCCCTACCGGGCCTACTGGTTCTGTACAGTAATAAGGAGAGACGGCAATAAACTTGCTACGTGGCAGTCGGCGAATAAATTTTACAGCGGTGTCAAGTTGGATTTTTGGCTGATGTAGATTACTACCCAGCGCAATATACACCGATTCCATTAACTGGATTTTCTACGCGACTTGTTTCTTCGTCGTCGACGAGGCCGACGCGGCTTTTCCTGGGGTCGCGCTATCTCCCTTCGATCCTTGATATGTAATAACTTCAATTGTTCAGATTCTGGCAACTCTTGAATATCAGTCCAAAAAGTAACCGCTTCTGCCAAATCACTCTCTCCAGACTCGTGTCGCAGGCAAAGAAAATCATAGGCGGCTCGAAAGCGAGCATGAGTTAGAACACCCAAGGCTCGTTTACCACGCCGTGAAGAAAATTTGTTTTGTAGTATCCATATTTCTTTCGCGGCCAGTGAAAACCGTCTGGGTATAGTCAGATGACGAGATTGGTTGGTCACCACACGCTGACCGGCATTCAACCAACTTTGCATGGGCGGTAATTTTTTAGAGATGCCTTGATTGGCAAAATAACGCACATCATTCCACAACATGATCGCCACTAAAAAAGCGGGTGTAACTGGCTTATCCTGCCCTATACGTTTATCAGTGCTTTTCAACGCAGCTTCTACCAACGCTAAAAACAACCCATCTTGCTCTCTCTGGAACTGTTGCTCCGCACCCGGGAAAAAATAGCGAAACACATCGTAGTGCCGTAACAACTCAAACGTTTTTAAAGCGGCACCGCCATGAAACAGTTTCAGCATTTCATCAAACAAACGCGCCGGAGAACCATCTTTTAACAGAGCCCCTAGTGAATGTAGCAAAGGCTCAAATTCTTCGTCGATCGTAAAGTCCAGCTTACCGGCAAAACGAATCGCTCTTAGTATCCTGACCGGGTCTTCCTGAAAACGTGTTTCCGGATCACCTATAATACGTAGCAGCTTGTGCTGCACATCTTGCAAACCACCAACATAATCTACTACAGACTGGTCGCTCCCATCGTAGTACAAAGCATTCGCGGTAAAATCCCGGCGCCACACGTCCGAGTCGAGCGTACCGTAAACATTATCTCTGACTAAGCGACCACCGTCGCTTTGCGCGTCTTTGCTGTGCTCGGCATTTTCATGTGAAGCTCTGAAGGTCGCCACCTCAATAATTTCCCGTCCGTAACGAACGTGTACGATTTTGAATCGACGGCCAATTAAACGTGAATTTCGAAACACCTTGCGGACTTGCTCCGGCGTAGCATCAGTCGCGATATCAAAGTCTTTCGGGTGCCTGCCGAGGAGTAAATCACGCACCGCACCACCGACCAGATATCCGGAATAACCTGCCTTGATAAGACCTTTGAGTACTTTCCAGGCACTGTTACTAATGAGACCCGGATCAATTTTGTGCGTTGCGCTAGGAACACGAATTGCTTGCTCAGACGAATGCCCGTCCATATTGATTGGTAAACTTCCTGTTTCGGCGTAATATTTGCCGTGATCATAGCATTTATTGATGGTCAGGCATCCAAACAGAGTGTCATGGCGTAATAATTACATGAAAAAACTAGATCTGATTATCATTGCCTGCCTGTTCTTTCTGACGGGTTGTAATGCGAGTGCCAATGAAAGCGTCGTTAGCAGTGGTGACACCAAGAATGCAATCATAGAACTGTACACTTCAGAGGGATGCAGTAGCTGTCCAGCAGCAGAAGCCTGGCTGTCGCAAACAGGCGAGCTCGAAGAATACCCTGAATCCGAACTCATTCCATTAGCCTTCTATGTTGACTACTGGGACTATCTTGGCTGGAAAGATCCTTATGCTCATCCAGAGTATTCGATGCGGCAGAAAATGCATCAAATCAGTGGCGCTATACGCACTTTATATACGCCGCAACTCATTCTCGATGCCAGAGAGTTACGACCAGTAAAAAAACTACCAGAAAAATTTAAACAAGTACGCTCAACCAAAGCCAGCTTGCAGCTAGATTTACGAGTCGATCAAAAACCTGAAGGCCTGGAAATCAATATCAAAAGCCTGCCGTTGAAAAAATTGTTAGCTGATGATCAGGTTATGTATCTCGCGATCACTGAAAGCAACATAGTATCCAGAGTCAGGGCTGGTGAAAATAATGGCCGCACTTTGACTCATGACTATGTGGTCCGGAATTTTATCGGACCACTGGAAATTGATGTAACTCAAGACAGCAGCATGGATCAATTAATAAAAATTGACCCGGACTGGAATCTTGATGAGATTGCGGTGGTAGCTTTTGTCCAGACCATGCAAGGCGAAATTCTACAAGCTGTACGCTGGAGCAATTAGATAGTCGTTAGCGTAACGGCGCAGGTTTACCACTGCTCAAATATTCCAGGTAATCAGACAAAATCATTTGATGATCAAACGCCAATGTTTTTCCATGGGCGGCCGCGTCTACAATAACAACATTCATGGCATCATCCGCCGCTACCGGCGAGCCACTGGCCTCAGCCACATAAACCGGGGTAATAGTATGGCCGCGAGGGTCGCGCTCGGGATTGGAATAGTTTCCAAGCAGGCACTTCAATCGAACTTGTAAGCTGGTCTCCTCTTGCGCCTCTCTTATCGCTGCGGTTTCCAGCGTTTCCCCAATATCAACAAAGCCACCGGGTATGGCCCAGCCATGCGGAGGGTTACGTCGTTCAATCAGTACTATTTTGCGCTTGTAATCGAGCAACTCAATAATGGTGTCGACAGCGAGTGCCGGAGTGATCGGTCTGGCCATTTAATCCTTTCCTTGAAAACGTCGAATTCGGCCTCGGTTCCTTCCGCTCGGCCTGCCACTGGGTGGCCGCGCGCCACGAAACTCAAATGCCCGTAACTTTGAAGCAGCAATGCGATTCTCTCGAGACTCTTCATCTTCGTGATACTGCTCTTGTGCCAGCTTGGCGGAAACGCGTTTATCGATCAAACCCAACACTTCCACCTTGAATATTTCCTGCTGTCTTTTAATCAGTATCTCATCACCAACACCGATGTTTCTGGCTGGCTTGACCTTATCCTGATTAACCAACACTTTGCCTGATTTGATGGCAGCAACTGCCAGCGAACGGGTTTTAAAAAACCGGGTAGCCCAAAGCCATAAATCCAATCTAACTGACATCATCGTAGAGACTCCGCTGCGATGTACGTATAATGAAGCGTAACAAATAATAACAGGATTCACCGGATGGAAGTCTCTCCTCTCACAGCTCTATCTACAGTTGATGGTCGCTACGCCAGCAAGGTAGGTGAATTACGCCCCTATTTGAGTGAATATGGACTGATATTTCATCGCGTGCAGGTTGAAGTCCGCTGGCTTCAGGCTCTGGCCAATGAACCAAAGATCAAAGAAGTACCTGCCTTCAGCGCATCCAGCAATAAAGTTTTAGAAAACATTCTGGAGAACTTCTCTGACAAAGACGCGCTACGGATAAAGGAAATTGAAGCCACCACCAACCACGACGTCAAAGCGGTTGAGTATTATTTAAAAGAAAAAGTCCGTGAAGATTCCACACTTGCCGAAGTTGATGAGTTTATACATTTCGCCTGTACTTCAGAAGACATCAACAATTTATCCTATGCCTTAATGCTGGACGGTGCGCGTGGACATGTGATTCTGCCTGCCTACAACGATGTCAATGCCACCCTGCGTTTACTGGCTCGTGAGTATGCCGAGATTCCGATGCTTTCACGCACTCACGGACAGCCAGCCTCCCCTACTACGCTGGGCAAAGAGATAGCCAATGTAGTGGCACGCACCGACCGACAAATCAGAGAGCTCAACCGTGTCGAGGTACTGGGGAAAATTAACGGTGCAGTTGGTAACTACAACGCTCACATAAGTGCGTACCCAAATATCGAGTGGTCTGATTTTTCCAAAAAGTTTGTGAGCTCGCTCGGAATTCACTGGAATCCATACACTACACAAATTGAACCTCACGACTACATCGCTGAAATGTTTGATGCCTGTAGTCGACTTAACACCATCTGGATAGATTTCTCCCGAGATATCTGGAGTTATATTTCCATCGGTTACTTCAAGCAGAAAGTTATCAAGGGCGAAGTCGGTTCATCTACCATGCCACATAAGGTTAACCCAATAGATTTTGAAAATGCTGAAGGTAACTTTGGCGTTGCCAATGCGTTGTTTTCACACTTGGGCAGCAAACTACCGCGCTCGCGCTGGCAACGAGATCTGACTGACTCCACCGTCTTACGCACCATGGGAACGGCTCTCGGGCATAGCCTGATTGGTATTCAATCGCTCGCTAAAGGCATCAGTAAGTTAGAGGTCAACGAATCAGCTCTTGCTGAAGACTTGGATAACAATTGGGAAGTTCTGGCTGAGCCAATACAAACAGTCATGCGTCGCTATGGTGTTGAAGAACCTTATGAAAAACTAAAGGCACTAACACGCGGGCAAAAAATTGATCAAGCAGTGATTGCTGAATTTGTTAAGGACCTGGAAATTCCTGCCGACGCTAAAGATGACTTGCTTGCAATGACACCGGCCAGCTATATCGGCAATGCCGTAGCACAAGCCAAAGGTATCTGATACGCGTCATGCAAAGACCAGGTCTCGCCATGTTGCTGGGTGGTCAGTCCGGCGAAGAGTTCTTGCAAAGCTATTGGCAAAAAAAACCGAGATTAATTCGAGATGCCTGGCCAGGCATTACCTCTCCCATTAGTCCAGAAGAACTGGCTGGCCTCGCCTGTGAAGAAAGGGTTGGTTCCAGACTGGTCTCACTCAACAACAATGACTATCAGCTCAAAGAAGGACCATTATCTGAAAACGACTTTAAGCAACTGCCGGTTACACAGTGGTCGTTACTGGTAACTGATATTGAAAAATGGCTGCCGGAGCTTTCATTCCTGCTCAGTCCATTTGAATTTCTACCCGCCTGGCGCATTGATGATTTAATGATCAGCTATGCGACCGATGGTGGCGGCGTTGGTCCGCATGTGGATGAGTATGATGTTTTTTTGCTGCAGCTATCCGGCCAACGACAATGGCAGGTCGGCAAGAACACGGATGATAAAGCGTTACGTAGCGATTGTGATTTAGCAGTATTGCAAAACTTTCAGGAAGATCAAAGCTGGGGCCTGGAACCCGGGGACATGCTGTATTTACCGCCCGGTTTTCCACATCAGGGCATTGCTATAGGTGATTGTATGACGGCTTCTATCGGCTTCCGCGCGCCGTTAGTGAATACCATGGCGGCTGATTATGCCGGGTATCTTACCGAACAAGAGGCTACTCGCTATCATGATAGTGCGCTGGAGCCTGTCGAGCATAATCATCAACTCTCACCACAAGCACTGACTCGTTTTAAAGATCAAATTCTCGAGCTTTATTCAGGGGACGAACATTTTGCTGAATGGGCGGGTGAATTCCTGACTAGCACTGATGAAGTTGAGGCTGTGCAGAACCCGCTGGATCGCAGTACTTTTTTACAGCACCTGGATAATGGTGCGAAGCTGATTAAAAATAGCTGGTCCAAGCTGTTGTATCACCATAACGGTACCGATCTCACATTATTCGCCGATGCAGTTTCTTATAGTATTGAGAGTGTATTCCTTAACCAAATTCAGCTCATTTGCAGCAGCTCTGAATTTGCATTAGCCGATTTATCAAGCAAAGAGAAAACATTGATTGAGATGCTATACCAACTCTATTTACAAGGTAGTTTGATTCTGGAACAGACAACATGAGCACAATAGACGAATTACTCAGCGCATCAAAAATTGGCGAGCCCCATGAGAAAATACAACTGGAGCTGCGCGAAGATCATCAGAAAACTGTACGACGCCTCGCTGACCTGGCGCGTCATGAAATCCTGATCGTCAGTCGCCACCTCGATCCTAGCGTCTATGGCACCGAAGATTTTATGGAAGTTATGTCGCCTTTCGTTCGCTCGAAGCGGGCCTCAGTTAGAATTCTGGTTAATGATTCTCGCAGCATGGTAAAAGACACGCATAGACTGGGGGAAATGGCTGTGTCGCTATCCAGCAAAATCAGTATTCGCAGATTGGGCATTCAGGAACAACAATATAATGAAGCGTGGATGCTGGCAGATGAAGTTGCCTTGCTTAAATTACCCCAATCCGATTTGTATAAAGGCTCAATGGATTTTTATACCCCACGGCATGGTAAGGAACACAAAGAATTATTCGATTCGATGTGGAGCCACGCCGATTTAATACCTGAGTTGCGTGCACTCAAGATTTAGTTATTAGCTTTTTCTGTAATGATCTGACGGCAACCAACAACAGCGTCATGAATATAATCACACCCCAATTTTTCCATAATACGTAAGGCGTTGTGCCTGCCCGCGGCTGAACCGACGCAGTAATTGACGTTACTTCAAATTGTGGTGCTGTATCGAACAACTCACCACGATGACTTATGAATGCCGTAACTCCGGTATTGTTTGCTCGAACCATTTCCCGACCCAACTCCAGCGAACGCATTTGTGCGATTTGCAGATGTTGATGTGGGGCCAATGAATCACCGAACCAGGCATCGTTACTGACATTCAGTAATAGATTGGCATTTGGCAACATATCAGCCATCTCATTGCCATAAGCATCCTCATAACAAATGGAAGTAGCAAAACGCGTACCATCAACATCGATTATTTTTGCCTCTTTACCGGGTCGCATCGTACCTGCTGGCAACACCACCAGCTCACCAAATAGTTCAAAAAAGCCACGCATCGGCAAATATTCACCAAACGGCACCAGATGCCGTTTACGATAAATCTCTGGCTCTTTACCAAACTTTACCACTGAGTTCCAGGCAACCTCACCATCGGTGGTTAACATGCCACTTACGATACTTGTGTTATTTGCTTCCGCTTCTGCCATGAGCGGCTTGAGAACAGTCGCTTCAAATTGTCGGTAGTAACCCGGCAATGCGACTTCAGGCCAAATGACAATATCTGAAGTCCAGTTGGCTCTGGTCTGCTCCACATAGCGATCGATAGTCGGCCCTAACCAGTCGGCTTCCCATTTGTTTTCCTGAGCGATATTGCCTTGTATTAACGTGATTTTCCTGGGGTCGCCATCAACCTTAGTTACATCAATCAAGCCCAGCACTAAAGACAACGCAAAAATCAGTACCAAACCAATCACAGATTCCTTCATAGCATCGCGACCGACCAGAACGAGATAGGTTAAAGATGCCGCACACAAGGCGACAATCCAACTGACGCCGAGCACCCCGAGAAAAGGCGCTATGGCCGCTAACGGGCTCGATATTTGACCGTAGCCAAGCTGCAACCAGGGAAAGCCCGTCAGAATCCAGCCACGTAACCATTCAGCGAGCACCCAGAGCGCGGGTAATA
>CALISW010000086.1 GCA_938041655.1 uncultured Thiotrichales bacterium
ATGATTGGCTTGTTGGCGACTCGCATGGATGGCCGGCACCTGCGTTCAAAACATATCAAAGGTCTCTACAAGGGCGACAAGATTGATACTCTCGATCCGCATGATGTGGTCGAGTTTGATTAATCACTCAGCGGTAAAATAGATATCGCCATAAAAGGCGCTGACTTGCTGTCCGGTATTATCGGTGTCTGTCATCAGGGCAACCACATCAATATGGGTTATATCTTTACCATAAACTTTACGTAGATCTTCACGCACGTTTCTTTTCTCGGTTAGCCAGGTATCCAGTGGGTCTGCAGCTGTTCGGGTTGCCAGCATCTTGGCATTTTTAGGTAAGAAGGCATTTGGCCAAATAGTTTCTTTTTCAGCCTGGCTAGACCATATGTAATTCAGCGCTTTAGTCTTCCAGCGTAATAGACCGCCATTAACCACGACGTAAATGCGCGCACTATAATCATCTCCCGCTTTGGTTTGCTCGTCGTTGTTGTGTATTCGAGAGGTGATTTTCCAGCGCCAATTCAGGTAAGGAGTTTGTTCCAGGTCGATGCGCTTTGTGTAGAACAGGCCAGAGGCATTGTTATTGCTATTCGCTTGCAAGACTTGAAGATCTTCATCAGTCACTATTTCGTAATTAGTTGTTCCTTTGAAAGATTTACCAGTCCAGCCATCCAACCCTGTTTTAGAAAACATTCCAAGACTATCCCTGTCTGGGTTTGCCTGTAAGTTTAGGCTCAATACCACTAGTAAACAAACTAACCATGCAGTGTGTTTATTCATCTAAAGATAGCCATCAGTTCGTAGTGTTGAAAACTTGGGCAATATATTATGAATGTAGTTCAACTGCAGGTAGTAAACTGGCTGTTATTTCTTTCTTCTTTTTTCATCGTCAATACAGACGCTCGTAGAGCATGACTCGTCGTTCTTTTTATTGCCATTGCCAGGGTTGCTGGAGTCAACTCCGTCATCGTTATTGCCATGACCGTTATTTTCTCTAACGACTTCGCCATGATCACAGTCATTCTTTCCTTTATCTGAGCTGCTGCCATCACCAGTGTCTGAACCAGAGCTAGTGCCGGCAAAGGGTGAGCCATCACTTGTCCCTGTACTACCGCTGCTATCATCGCTTGAATAAGGTGATGATGAGTCCTGATTTGAGTCAATTGGTTGTGTATCACTACTTGATGTTGGGCTTTGTGATTCACCAGCGTAAGTTACATCGTTAGTGACTGCCTGAGTAAATGCATCGCACTGCAGACTAACGTATTTTTCACCACCCTCGTAGTCCCACTCAAAGGCTGAATGGTAATAATGACAGTGATATGAAAAAGAACCATTTGCATTGATGACAACTGCCATGGCCAGCATTTCAGGTGCAATTTCAGGCGCGCTCATGGCATCCTTGTCCACAAATTGATAGAGCATATAGTCTGAATCAGATTCTTTTTGTCCGCCTGTGTGGCCCAGATGTTTGTGAGCTGAGGTGTCTGCTAATGCGAAGTATGCTTCCATTTCTTCATGAAATAGCTGCTGATCAGGAATGTCTGAGAAACTAAAGCCATTCATAATTGCTGAATTTATGATGCTGTTTTTCCCCGCGCCGAGCTGATTCACAGCACTGAGATACTTAGCTTGCACTTTATAATCCTGATATTTAGGAATAGCCACAGTAATTAAAGTCATGGCGATAGTGATACACATCATTAGTTCGATGAGTGTAAATCCAGATTGTTTGTTGTTATAAGTCATTGCTGTAATTCCAAAAATATATTTAAAAGTGTCTATTTGTTAAATTGCAATCGTCGTGCCATTTCGTATGTGATTGATATGAATAAGAGAAGCTGTGAATTGTTAAATGCAGTTTGCAATTGAATTTGCATTTTGCAACGCGTTTTGAAAAAGATAAGAGAAAAACCAGATGTTTTCCGGGGCAGAATTACTTTTTATAGGAGTTATATTGCTCTTGTACACCGGGTGTTTCATTAAAGCGCTTGTACGCCCAGTTATATTGTTCTGGCCTGATCCGAATTAACTTCTCTATGGCTGCATTCACAGCAGTGCAGGCGGTGGTCATATCTTTTGAGTAGATCTCATCCGATATCTTTAGCGCGTGTAAGCGGTAGTCCGATTTGCTTGCAGTGCGTTCCATGAAGTATAGATAGGCTGGAGAGTTTCGACGTTGTGCCATCTTGGGCATCAAGGTCATGGTGTATGCCTGAGTTGAAAAGTAAGGTGTTAATACGCCGCTACCGGCATTGGCCTCCTGGTCAGGCAGTAAGCCAATTGCACCACCTTGACGAAGGGTTGCCACTAGTTTTTTTACACCCAGGGCATCAGTGGTTGCCAAGGTTGAGCCGGTGCTCATGCGTCCGCGTTGTACAAACTCATCGATCACACTCAGCTTTGGTGGTCTGTATAAATAAGTGACTGGTCTTAAGCTGGCGTATATTAGTCCGGCATACTCCCAGCAACCCAAATGCGGGGTGGCGAGCAATATTCCCTCTCCGCGATCCTGATCTTTAGTTGCTGCATCAAAGGCGTCTATATTTTCACAGAGGCTGAGCAATCGCTCGCGGGGCATATTCCAGAGCACTGGTGATTCAAGAATGGTCATTGCCATATTGATCACGCCAGACTTGGCGGTTTGCTCACGCCACTCGGCACTTTGTTCAGGAAAGCATAGCTCAAGATTGACGCTGGAAACATGCCGGACGCGTTTGGAAGTGTGCCAATGAATCGTGCCCAGAGTTTTACCCAGCCAGCGATTAAAGCTCAACGGCGTGTGGCTGAGACAGTTGAGTAACAATAATGTGAATTTAGATAACATGTATTAGTCGTGTTTCCACGCGATTATGTTCGCCATGGCTGCGGCAGCTTATCCCACGCAGACAGTATAGCGGATACTGTAAGATCATGATCAGGGTTTGACTTGCGAGCAGTCCCTAAAAACGCTACTTTCCATTTAATTGATCAGGAAAAAGAATATGTACCCAATCATTCCGGCATCTCATACCCAGCATCTTGAGGTTGGTGATGGTCACAGTCTCTATATTCAACAAAGCGGTAATCTGGATGGGGTGCCAGTGGTGTATCTGCATGGTGGGCCTGGTGGTGGCTGCTCGGACTGGTTTCGACAATTTTTTGATCCAGATAAATATCACTTGGTCATGTTTGATCAGCGTGGGGCCGGTAAATCGACGCCGCATGCATCGTTGGAAAATAACACGACCGCCGACCTGGTTTCAGATATTGAAAAAATTCGGGAGCACCTGGGCATTGATAAGTGGATGGTTTTTGGTGGCTCCTGGGGTTCAACTCTGGCACTGGCTTATGCTCAGGTACATGCACACCGCGTGACCGCGCTGGTGCTGCGCGGTATATTTTTATGTCGCCAGCAGGATATACAGTGGTTCTATCAGGAAGGAGCCAGTCGCGTATTTCCAGATTACTGGCAAGATTTTATTGCACCAATACCTGAAGCAGATCGCGGAGATTTACTCAGTGCTTATTATCATATCCTTACTGGTGATGATCACGCCAAAAAGCTCGAGGCGGCCAAAGCCTGGTCGGTGTGGGAAGGGCGCACCGTTACTTTGATGCCAGACCCGGCGTATGCTGCCAATTTTGCCGCACCCGAGTTCGCCCTGGCATTTGCCAGAATCGAAAGTCACTATTTTTATCATCAATGTTTTATGCAGGATAACCATCTACTTAATGAGATCGATAAAATCAGAAATATCCCTGGTGTCATTATTCACGGTCGCTATGACATTGTTTGTCCCGTAACCCAGGCCTATGAACTAGCTCAGGCATGGCCGGAAGCCGAGTTACATATTATTGATGATGCCGGTCATGCTGCGTCAGAGCCGAGTATTGCTGCAGCGTTGATCGCAGCGACTGATCAGCTGGCAGATGCCCTGACTTGATAGGTTTATTACAGCGGGTTCGCTCGGCGTCGGTTACGGTAGATACTGAGCGAGTGGGGGAGATTGCCCAAGGCATGATGGTACTGGTCGGTGTAGAGCAGGCAGATCAGCAAGCCAATGCGGACAAGCTGCTTGAACGGCTCTTGAATTACCGCATTTTCAGTGATGCCGAGGGCAAGATGAATCTGTCATTACGCGATATTGAGGGCGGTTTATTGCTGGTGCCGCAATTCACGTTGGCGGCTGATACCACTAAAGGTCGACGACCTGGTTTTCATAGAGCGGCCAGTCCTGTAGATGGCGAAAAATTCTTTGATTATGTGTGTAAGCAAGCTCACGCAATCCACCCGCATGTGGCTACAGGAGTTTTCGGGGCAGATATGCAAGTTGAACTGGTTAACGACGGGCCGGTCACTTTTTGGCTAAATAGTTAAACTTCCCGTCATTCGAGGTTGCAACCCTCGACCACCATTGAAATAATTACATAGAACCTACATCAGACAACATCATGACAGACCGCACCGCAACGGTTGAGCGCAATACCCTCGAGACACAAATCACAGTGTCTTTGAATCTGGATGGTACCGGCACCTCCAAACTGGATATCGGCATACCTTTTCTTGAGCACATGCTCGACCAAATAGCCCGCCACGGCATGATCGACCTGGAAATCAAAGCCAATGGCGATACCGAGATTGATGATCACCATACTGTAGAAGATGTAGGTATTACTATCGGGCAGGCACTGACTAAAGCGATCGGTGACAAGACCGGTATTGTGCGTTATGGCCATGCCTATGTACCACTGGATGAAGCGCTCTCACGAGTAGTGCTCGATTTTTCCGGTCGGCCGGGCTTGTTTTATCACGCTGATTATCCGCGCTCACACATTGGCCAGTTCGATGTTGATTTATTCGTTGAGTTTTTCCAGGGCTTTGTTAATCACGCTCAGGTGACATTGCATGTAGATAATGTGCGTGGTCATAATGCTCATCACATTGCCGAAACTATCTTCAAGGCGTTCGGGCGAGCGATACGCATGGCAGCCAGCGCTGACCCGCGTATGGAAAATATTATGCCTTCTACCAAAGGCAGCCTTTAAGCCTGACTTGATCTCATGTCACAACAAGTAGCCATCGTCGATTATGGAATGGGTAATGTGCGTTCAGTACTGAATGCCTTCCAAGCTGTCTCTGCACCCAATGATCAAGTATTCCTGAGTAATGACCCCGAGCGATTAAGAGCAGCTGACCGAATTGTGTTTCCAGGTCAGGGAGCGGCGGGCGATTGCATGGCGGCATTACGACAGGATGAACTGGATCAGGTGATTGCAGAACTGGCGACTAACAAACCTTTTCTGGGTATCTGCATGGGAATGCAGGTATTACTCGGTCACAGTGATGAAAATAACGGTACGACGTGTATGAACTACTTTCCTGGCGGGGTGCATCATTTTGTGGACAACGCTGAGCAGCTGAGCGGTTTAAAAATCCCGCATATGGGTTGGAATTCAGTAGCACAAACAAGCACGCATCCGTTGTGGCACAATATTCCAGATCATAGTATGTTTTATTTTGTGCATTCGTATTATGTAGCACCGGAGCAACCTGAGCTTACGGTTGGTGAAACCAGCTACGGAATCGATTTTACCGCGGCGCTGGCAGCGGATAATATTTTTGCCATCCAGTGTCATCCGGAAAAGAGTTCAACAGCCGGGTTGCAGTTATTAAGTAATTTTTTGGAGTGGGACGGGAGTTAGTTATGGATCTGATTCCAGCGATAGATTTAAAAGAAGGTAAGTGTGTGCGTTTGCGTCAGGGCAAGATGGACGAGTCCACACAATATGGCGATGACCCTCGCGAAATAGCCGCTGACTGGGTAGAGCAGGGCGCCAGACGTTTACACCTAGTTGATCTGGATGGGGCCTTTGCCGGTTCACCCGTCAATCATCAAGTGATACGTGACATCACCAGAGAATTTCCGGATGTTCCGGTTCAGGTTGGTGGCGGTATTAGAGATGAGGATACGGTAGCCGCTTATCTGGATGATGGCGTGCAATACACCATCATTGGTACCCGTGCGGTGAGCGAACCTCATTTCGTTAATGATTTATGTTTGCAGTTTCCGGGCCATATTATCGTCGGGCTGGATGCCAAAGATGGCAAAGTGGCTATCGATGGTTGGTCCAAACTGTCTCATCATGATGTGGTCGATATGGCACAACACTTTGAGCACGACGGTGTTGCCGCAATTATTTTCACCGATATCAGCAAAGACGGCATGATGGAAGGCGTTAACCTGGCTTCCACTATAGAAGTGGCGGATGCGATACGTGTGCCGGTGATAGCGTCGGGAGGTATCAGCTCACTCGATGACATTAAGGCAATTAAAGCCGCTGAAGAACATGGTATTACTGGAGCCGTGATCGGACGTGCATTGTACGAAGGCAACATCAAGCTTGAAGAAGCCCAGCAATGGGTGGATGAACAGGCAGAGTAATTGGATACCCAGGTAGAACTGTTTTCTGAACAACTGGCGCCAGAGCAAGAGCGGCTAATACTGGAGCGCACTGAAAAGTGTATCAAGTTAGCCAACTGCAGTTACGGTCTTGATCTGGAAGTGCCGACAGTATCGTTTAATGTCAAAGGTACGGCGTGGGGTTACTACATGCGTCGCGGAAAAAAGGTCACTATACGTTTTAACCCACTTTTATTTGCGCGCTATTTTCAAGAAGGTTTGCAAGACACGGTGCCACATGAAGTGGCTCATTATGTGGTGGACTCCATGTATACCGGTCGTCCACGCCCGCACGGTCCCGAGTGGCGCGAAGTAATGAATTTATTCGGAATTGAAAATCCACGCGCGACCTCCGATTACGATACCACCGGTCTGGAAGTGCGGCGTCAGCGACGCTTTAGTTATGCCTGTGGCTGTCAGAATCACGAGGTCAGTACCACCCGCCACAAGCGTATTCTCAAGGGTGCCAAGTACCTCTGTCGATCCTGTGGTCAGGAATTGTCCGCTGTAAGCCAATAGTTAAATGTAAATTGAGGCTACAAGGGTTTGAAAAGTGCCGTTTTAGCCCCATTTCTTGTATAGTACCAATCCAATTAGGAGCTCAAAATGGACACTTTTACACGTCTGGCAAAGTCCAGTCTGTTAATCATAATCTTCCTGGTTTTGGCTGCCTGCGGCGGACAACCGGAAACCCCTGCCGATGTTTCCAGTGCCTTCTGGAAAGCCGTGATCAAGAATGATCAAGACACAGCCAAAGCGCTGACATTGCCAATCAGTACACACCACCTGGCAACCTTGCATAATGATGCCAGCCAATTGAAATCCGTTGAGTTTGGAGAGCCACAGGTTACCGAGAACAATGCGGTGGTAGAAACCACGCTATATGGTTTAACCGAAGACGGTGAAAAAGTCAGCTTTCCAACCACCACACATCTGGTGAAATACAATGATGCTTGGCACGTAGAAGCTGAGCAGACGGTAGCGATGTTAAATACTGGTAGCAGTGGCTTTGAAGACGTGTTGCTGGAATTGGGTCAGACATTTTCTGCACTGGGTCAGCAGTTAAGCGATGCGTTCAATCAGGGTGTTGAAGGTTTTAGCGAGTCGATGGAAGAGACGCTACCTGAAATCAATCAGCAACTTGATGAACTGCAACAATCAGACAAGTTCAAGAACATGGGTTCACAGCTTGGCAAAGTATTGGGTGAGGGTCTCAAGGAATTTACTCAGGAACTTAATGAGGGTCTCGAAGAGTTAAATGCCGAGGTGGAAAAAGCAGCTGCTGAAATAGACGCAGCCAATGCCGAGAATGCTCAAGAAGCTGAAGTACAACAATAATCTAACTACCGGATCACTAAATAATGACCAGCCAAAACTCGTTTACGCGCGAGGAGATACTTGCGTGCGGCCATGGAGAGATGTTTGGAGAAGGTAATGCGCGTTTGCCATTACCGAATATGCTTATGTTTGATCGTATTACCAGTATCACCGAAACTGGTGGCGAGTACGAGAAAGGTAGTATGGTCGCCGAGCTGGATATAGATCCGTCGCTGTGGTTTTTTGAATGTCATTTTGAAACTGACCCGGTGATGCCTGGTTGCCTGGGGCTGGATGCCATGTGGCAGTTGGTGGGTTTTTATATGGCGTGGTTAGGTAACCCCGGTCGCGGTCGGGCTTTGGGCTCCGGTGAAGTTAAGTTTACCGGGCAAATTCTTCCCACATCTAAAGTCGTTCGATACGAAATTGATATTCGTCGTCGCGTCGAGCGCAAGCTGGTGATGGGGATCGGGGACGGTAAAGTTTTTGTAGACGACAGACAGGTTTATACGGCAAAAGATTTACGTGTAGGGCTGTTCACATCTACTGATAATTTTTAAAGGAAGGGAAGCATGAAGCGCGCTGTTATCACTGGCATTGGCATAGTCTCTGCCCTTGGGAATGATGCTCAGGCAGTACTGGAGTCATTAAAGCAAACACGTTCTGGAATAACATTTCAGGAAGATTACAAAGAGATCGGAATGCGCAGTCATATTGCTGGCGTACCCGAGATCAATCTCAAAGAATTGATAGATCGTAAAAAGTATCGTTTTATGGGCGATGCAGCTGGCTACGCTTACTTGTCTATGGAGCAAGCAATCGAAGATGCCGGTTTAACTGAAGAGCAATACAGTTCACCACGAGTGGGCATTATTGCTGGTTCGGGTGGCGCATCTTCTTCCAGCCAAACCCAGGCGGCAGACATTCTGCGAGAGCGCGGTTTGCGCCGGGTCGGTCCTTATCGCGTCACCCAGACTATGGGTAGTACCGTTTCTGCCTGTCTGGCGACACCATTCAAGATTAAAGGCGTGAACTATTCAATTTCATCGGCTTGTTCTACCAGCGCACACTGTATTGGTAATGCGGTTGAACAAATTCAATTGGGTAAGCAGGACATGGTCTTTGCCGGTGGCGGCGAGGAAGTGCACTGGACGCTGAGTTCACTGTTTGATGCTATGGGTGCCTTGTCGACTCAATACAATGATAATCCTGCCGTAGCTTCACGTGCCTATGACACTGATCGCGATGGTTTTGTGATTGCGGGTGGCGGTGGCATGGTAGTAGTAGAGGAGCTCGAGCATGCCAAAGCACGCGGGGCAAAAATCTACGCCGAAGTTGTTGGTTACGGCGCTACTTCTGATGGCCATGACATGGTTGCTCCTTCCGGTGAGGGTGCTGTGCGCTGTATGCAGCAAGCCATGAGCACAGTAGAGGGCGATATCGCTTATATCAATGCCCATGGCACTAGTACTCCAAAAGGCGATATTGTCGAGTTGGGTGCAATCACCACGGCCTTTGAAGATCGCCACATTCCCGTGGTGAGTTCTACCAAATCGCTCTCTGGTCACTCATTAGGTGCTGCCGGGGTACAAGAGGCAATCTATACCTTGTTGATGCAACAAAATGACTTTATCTGTGCTTCTGCCAATATTGATAATCTCGATCCAGAGGCTGGCGACATGCCAATTGCGATAGAACGTCAGGATAGCGTCACTCTGGAACGTGTTATGTCTAACAGTTTCGGCTTTGGTGGTACCAATGCTTCTCTGGTAATGCAGCGTTATCAGTAAAACCCCAACTGGCTTACATTAATGGTGTTTGAGACGGGTTAAACTATCGCTCAAACAACGGTGAGTGATATGACACAACGATTTTCTATCGGTAATTTCAATGTTCGAAACCTGGTGCCAGCATCAACCGATGCCGGCTATCATTTTTTCTACTCGCCTGACAAACATAATTGCTACCGCGATCACGGCAGTAAAGATCAAACCCCGTATCAAAAGAAAATCCGATGGTTAGCAGCTCAACTGGATCGCATGCAATGCGATATTGTTTGTTTTGAAGAGGTCTTTGATCTCGAGCCACTGCAGCATGTGATTGATGCATCTAGTTATGCAGGCAATGTAAAGTTGTACCTGTGTGGCAAGCCAGTCTATCGCGAAGAGCGTTACCGCGGTGCTACCGTAAAAATTTATACTCATCCTCGTATCGCTATCATGGTGCACAAGGATTATGAGTTGCGTGATATTAATGAACTGGAACAATTCCCCAAGGAGTTCAACTTCGCGCGCAAGGTGGAAGAGTTCAGTGGTCGTAACTGGCAGATCCAGTTAACCCAGGATAACAAGAGTGTGCATAAGTTTAACCGTCCAGTCTTACGTGCGCGTATCCGTATGGCAAAACGTTTTGAAAACGCAGTCGGTAGTCATCGAGGTGAGACACCTGAAATTCTTCTATACGCTGCGCATTTTAAATCCAAGCGGCCGATTCAGGCCAGAACCAACGGCGATAGCACGCGCGAGATGGCGCAAAATTATTTAATCGAGAACGCTGTAGGGCAGGCGCGTTCATTAATGCTCAGAGCCATTGAGGCAGCCGCCTTACGATGTTACGTGCTGGATGATTTAACCAACACCGATACACCCGTATTTTTATTGGGTGATTTGAACGATGGTCCGCACGGAGCGACTACAGAAATTGCGGGTGGCTTGTCGTTGGTTAATATGCCTCTATCCGGTATCAGTCGTGATGAGGAAAATGATTTGGCAGCGGATTTAACCATGTACAACGCCTACCAACTACAAACCAGACGCACGCGTAGAGATGTGTACTACACTCATATCCATAAAGGTATACACGATACGCTGGATCACATAATGGTCTCGAGTCATTTTGTACCACGCCCTTTGAGAGAGGATGTTGGTCGAAAACCGATCGGCAAGATCGGAACCTTGCGCATCTTGAATGATCATTTGTTAAATCAGGATCTGGACGATATGCGTTCAGAGCGAGTCGGTAAGTACTTGCACACCCGCTCGGATCACGGCCAGATCAGTGTGCGTATCGACTGGCAGGAAAAGCCCAGAGTCAGAAAAGAAAAGTAATAGAATCTTGGCCGAGCTAACACAGTTACAATGGATCTTGCTCGGGTTGATATTTGTCTGGAGTGGTTTCGTGCGCACCGGTATTGGCTTTGGCGGTGGTGCCTTGGCTTTGCCATTGATGTTATTTATCCTGCCCAACCCGATTATCTTGCTGCCGATTATTGCCTGGCACTTTATGTTCTTTTCTATATTGACCTTGTTCACGCACAAGGGCGGGGTAGATTGGCGCTACCTGCTTTATAGTCAACTATTCATCGCTGTGCCGGCCCTGTTGGGGATTTTTGGTTTGATTAATTTCTCCCCGAAGGTGCTAACAATCATCGTGTATATCATTACCCTGGCTTATGGTATCTCCTATTTATTCAGGCTCAAGTTGGCAGGTGGTAATAAGATCACAGACGCATTGTTGTTGATCGTTGGTGGCTATGTCAGCGGCACCTCAATGACCGGTGCACCGGTGATGGCAGCTGTTTATAGTAGAAATATCGAGCTGGAAAAATTACGTAACACCCTGTTTATGTCATTTCTCATGATTGTGATTGTCAAGATGACGACCTTCAAACTCTCCGGTGTGGACATGCAAATACGTTATGCCCTGATATTGCTACCGGTAGCAGCTGTTGGGCACATCACAGGTCATTATGTGCATGACTGGATTATCAAAAATGACGCTGATTTATTCATGCGGTTTATTGGTCTGGCGTTGACAATTATTACTCTGCTCGGCTTGTTACGAATCCAGATGCTTTAGCGGTAACCGGCAGTAGACTTAAGGCGCTGCAACATTGCTTCGGGATTACCTTTTAACGCAGTCAGTTTTTGTTCCAGCATCGAGAATGTGTCGCTTGAACCGCTATCCATGATCTCGGCATAGCGATGATTTTCATCGAGGATTTTATCAAGTGCCGGTTTGTTGTTTTGTTCGTAGTCTCTCAGCGCCAGGTTAAACCTGGTGGGCTCCGAGTCGATCAGAGCTTTTGCAAGTTTTTCAATATTCTGAATAGTCAAATTCATGCCCAGACTTCTGGCCGGGTGCATGGCATGACAACTGTCGCCAATCAAAACAGTATTGTTGTTTACCCAGCGCGTTGTACGTAAATCTATAGGCTGGTAAAAGTCACAAAAGTGCACCGAGTCGAGTTCCAGTTCTGGTAGTTGTTCGTTAACCCGTTGCTTGAGTTCTTGCTTGGTTGCTTTTTTCCAGTGCTTGATTTCAGAGCGGTCTTCAGGAATCGCGATTTTAAAACCGCCACCGGTTCTCGGAATCAATGTCACCATACGGTTCTTGCGTAAATAAATATTGAGATCAGAGTTATGTGGATAGCTCGATGATTGCCCAAACAAAACTACCAGGGGTTTTTTATAGCTGGTGATTTTTGTTTCAAAATCGCTACTCTCTCTGACTTTCGATCCTCGACCATCAGCGCCAACCAGGATTTTGCTTTTGATTTGTATGGCTTGCCCGTCATCATCGATGGCATCGACCACAACTAAGTTGGTCTGGTGCTGAACTATCGTCCACTGTTGACAGGGTTTGATCAATTCAATATTTTTACTTGAAGCAGCGGAGTTTATAAGTACCTCACCAATCAATTCATGATTGAGAAACGCAAAATAGGGCTCAGGCGCATCGAGCTCATCATACTGTGAGCTAAAAAATACTTCGTTATTAGGGTTTCTCCAGGTGGTTTGTCCACGTTTCTCTGCACCTGCTTCAAAAAACTCATCCAGAATATTCCAGCTTTTTAAGATTTCGCAAGTTCGTGGTTGTAAGTGATCACCGCGCGCAGTATCCAGTGGCAAACTGGATTTTTCCAGCACCATAACTTTCAGATGAGTATTGCGTAAGGCGCAGGCTAGCGCAGAGCCGGCAATACCGGCTCCAACTATCAAAATATCGGTTTCTACTACACGAGACATGCAATCAATAATGAATGACTATAGATATAACAATATAGCATTAACCCACTGCTCAGCGCATAATGAGAAGTAAGTAATTGGGGAATAGTATGGCTGTGTATAAAGGCTGGTGGGTGTTATTGGGGTTGATGCTGGTTTATTTCGGCTCGAATGGATTGTTAACTAATTCACTGCAATTATTTTATCCTGTGTTTACGGAAGAGTTTGGCTGGGATACAGAAACAGTAACTAGGCCAGCGTCTGTTATGTTTTTTCTAGGCGCGATCACTTCTCCATTTGCCGGTATATTACTTGATCGATACTCTACCCGCCACATCATGCTGATAGGACTGATCGCCATATCAATTGGCTTGTTTTTCCTTTCGCGTATGCAAAACCAGACTCAAATGTTGATTATCTATGCAGTCTTTGCCTGTGGTTTATCTCTTGGAGGAATGGCGTCCAATATGCTCGTTTTAAGCCGTTGGTTTAAAGCCAAAATCGGGCTGGCTGCAGGGTTATTATTAATGTCATCGAGTTTGGGTGGAGCAGTTTTACCCAAGATACTAAATTACACCATCGAGCAATACGATTGGCGACAAGCCATGCTGGTAGCATCAGTTCTCGGTGGGTTACTGATGATTGTACCCCTTATTATATTGGTCAGAAACTCGCCTGCAGATTTTGGGCTAAAGATCGATGGTGGTGTGGCTGGTTCTGATAACTTAAGTGCTCTAGAAGAAAACCAAAATATTGGTCTTACTGTGTTGGAAGCATTGCGCCAGCCAAGGTTTTATCTGCTTGCAGTGGTGACCGCAACACTATGGTTTGTCATCGTACCTTTATTACAGCATCAGTCGTTGTATATTAAGCAAGACTTAACGTATAGCGGTAATGAGTTGGCAAATTTCTTTAGCTTCATGTTTGCCAGTTCAGTCATAGGAAAATTGTCTTTTGGTTGGTTGTCTGATTTTATCGATAAGCATTGGTCGTTAATTGTATCCACAATGTTGTTTGCTTTAGGTGTCTTTGGTTTATCTAGGTTGCAGCCTGATCAGGCGATCAACATGTATATTTGTGCAACTGCTACTGGCTTGGGTTTTGCAGGTGTTTTTTCAAATATCCAAATTTTATTTGCAAATTATTATGCCGGTAAAAACTATGGAAAAATTCTTACTATTTTCGTGATGCTTGATTCTTTGGCTGGTGCTGCAGGTATATGGATCATTGCTCGAATGCGGGATTCATCGGGCAGTTATGAGTCGCCATTACATTTAATGTTGATATTACTGATTATCTCAATGTTGATTACGATGCTCTTATTCTGGATGTCTAAACTATCAACAAAAAAAATTCAGGAGCTTAAAATATGATTTTATTAACCGGTGTTACAGGTAATGTGGGCGGTGCTACTGCCGCTGAATTAAATAAACGTGGTATTCGTTTTCGCGCCGTCGTGCGAACCCCGGATAAAGTGAAGCCCGATATCAGTATGCAGAACGAAATCATTCCTGGTGATCTCGCTGATGTCAGTGTCATGAAGCAGGCACTGGAAGGGGTAGACAGAATGTTGTTGGTTACACCTAACGGTGAACAACAGGCGATATTGGAAAAGTCGGTGGTTGATTTAGCGGCTAGAGCAGGAGTACAGCAGATCGTCAAGATTTCTTCGATCGAAGCCAGTCCTACGGTAGAAGCGCCAGTCGCCAAGCTGCATTATGAGGTTGAACAACATATTAAATCGGTAATTCCTCACGGTGCATTTTTACGTGGCACCTTTTATATGCAAACCCTGTTCACCATGGCGCAGCCAGTCAAGACCGCTAATGTGTTGCCATTGCCTGTAGGTGATGCCCGTATTTGTATGATGGATGCAGTAGATGTGGCCAAGGCTGCTGCCAAAATGCTCACTGATGAAGAGTATTGCTCGGGAGAATTTCCTATCAGTGGCGTAGGCCCAATTTCGCTAACTGAAGTCGCAGCTACGATGAGTTCGGTCTTGGGGCGAGAAATAAAGTATGTCGATATGCCCGATGCAGCATACCGGGAAACGCTGGATAACGTGCTGGATGACAAGTGGCGGGTTAATGCGATTTGTACCTTGTTTCAGGAGATCAAGGCCGGCGCAATAGATCATGATTTCCCTAATGTGTCAGAAATAACCGGTGAAGAGGCCATTTCACTGGAGCAATTTTTGCAAG
>CALISW010000087.1 GCA_938041655.1 uncultured Thiotrichales bacterium
CCGGTGTGATCGGTGATGGTGGCACAAAACGTTTGAGACCCAGAATCAATAATACGGCAAGACAACCAATCATCATGGTTGGGAAATGCGCCCCCGACCAAGCCGCCAGAGCCGTATGCCAAACCACCATATATTGTTGCGGATGTGTTTCCACGCTGACGCCAAAAAACGAAGCCATTTGCGACGAGGCAATAATCAATGCAGCGGCGTTGGTAAAACCAATAACTACCGGATGAGACAGAAAATCTACCAATACGCCTAGTCTGAACATTCCTAGTGATATCTGAAAAATTCCCACCAGCAAAGCTAGCAAAGCTGCATAGGCAAGGAAACCTTCCGGGTTGGCACTGGCGAGCGGCTGTAATGCCGACGCGGTCATTAATGAGACTATCGCCACCGGGCCGGTAGCTAACTGACGCGACGATCCAAATAAAGCTGAAATGATGGGTGGCAAAAATGCTGCATAGAGGCCCACATACGGAGGTAAACCGGCTAATTGGGCGTAAGCCATAGACTGTGGTATCAGCACCAGTGCAACGGTTAACCCGGCAGTGACGTCAGCAATAACAACTGGTTTGTGTCTTAGCTCGGTAATCCAGTCCAGAAATGGGAGAAAAGCCTGCCGCGACGAATCGAGAAGTCTGCCCAGCACGCTTTTAGAACCTCCATGTTGAAGCTTGAGAATGTAAAATCGCACTTAACACAGATACGATCCTGTCGAGAAACCATAGGATTTTTAGCGGCATCCTGATAATATCCTGAGCCTGATTTATCCTAACAAATTACTACACTACATAAAACAGACAGGCTTGAAATTACTATGAAGATGTTGATTAAACTCTCACTTGGGGCACTTTTTTTTCTACCCGCACTGGTATTAGCTGCCGGCGGCGGTGGCAATCTTGATATAGAGCCACTCAATCACACCAAACACTGGCTGGGCTACACCTGTCTTGCAGTATTTGTAGTGGCCTATGCGCTGGTAATGAGTGAAGAATTTATTCACTTACGTAAGTCCAAACCCGCTCTTTTAGCTGCGGGTGTTATCTGGGGCCTAATTGCCTGGGTTGGTAGTACTACCGGCCACGCTGACCAAATCAACGCAGCGATTCGTCATAACATTCTGGAATACGCTGAATTAATGCTGTTCCTGCTGGTAGCCATGACCTACATCAATGCCATGGCTGAGCGAAATGTGTTTAATGCTCTGCGCTCATGGATGGTTCGCAAAAGATTCAGCTTCAAACAACTGTTCTGGCTTACCGGTGTACTTTCATTCTTTATCTCGCCAATCGCTGATAATTTAACCACTGCGTTGTTGATGTGTGCGGTAGTACTGGCTGTCGGTGGAGATAACACAAAGTTTGTCGGCATGGCCTGTATCAATATTGTGGTTGCCGCCAATGCCGGTGGCGCGTTTAGTCCCTTCGGTGACATCACCACCCTAATGGTCTGGCAAAAAGGTATAGTCGAGTTTCAGGAGTTCTTCGCCATCTTTGTTCCTTCGGTAGTGAACTACATTATCCCGGCTGTGATCATGAGCTTTTTCATACCTAACGCTCAACCCGATGCAACTGGCGCCGAAATAAAAATGAAACTCGGTGCAAAACGCACCATCATTCTTTTCTTACTCACCATTGCTACTGCAGTTGCATTCCACAACTTCCTACACTTACCTCCGATGGTGGGCATGATGGCTGGTCTGGCATATTTACAGTTCTTTGGCTTCTATCTCAAAAAGAAAGGTTGGGCAGCAAAAGCCGCGGGCGTAAGCGAAGAAGAACTCAATCACATCATGGCTGACTATAGCGAGGGGCCTTCAATGGGTAAGCCTGGTGAGTATGATATTTTCAAAAAAGTTGCGGGTGCTGAGTGGGATACTCTGCTCTTCTTCTACGGCATTATTCTTGCGGTTGGTGGCCTGGGCTACATTGGTTATCTGGCTGGTGCTTCCGAGATCATGTACAACCAATGGGGCGCAACCAACGCAAATATCATGGTCGGTATACTCTCTGCCATCGTTGACAACATACCGGTTATGTTTGCTGTGTTAACCATGCAACCCGAAATGTCACATAACCAATGGCTGCTGGTTACCCTGACCGCTGGTGTCGGTGGCAGTATGTTGTCGATTGGTTCTGCTGCCGGTGTTGCCTTAATGGGAGCTGCTCATGGCAAGTACACCTTCTTCGGTCATCTCAAGTGGAGCTGGGCAATTGCGCTTGGTTATGCGGCCAGCATCTGGACTCATATCCAGATCAACGGCCTTGCTTAAGAGTACCATCACATTTGCTGATTAACATTGCGCGAGGCCTGCTCTGCCTGATCGTTCTGATTACGGCAGAACAGGCACTCGCAGAAGCAACACCCCCTGCCCCGATAATTCCGGCTGAGTCTGAGCCGACTGTTTTCTTTGAAAATCAGGTAGACGAACTTCTCTACAACATGACCAATGCCGAGAAAGCGGCACAATTGATCATGGTGTATTTCAGTGGTGAAGAGTTTGTTAGCGAGCATCAATTCGGTGGTGTTCTAGTAATGCAGAACATGCTTAAAGACGCCTCTAAAATCACCGCCGAATTAGAGATGCTGCAACGTAATTCTAAAGCAGGTGTATTTGTCGCGATAGATCAGGAAGGTGGCGTGGTTAATCGAATCAAGCGCTTACCCGGCTGGAGCAAAACTCCGTCGGCTAAAGTAATGCGAGAGTGGGATGCATCAAAAATCACAGAGTTAACCAACCGTATTGGCAATCAATTAAACGAGATCGGCATCAACATGAATCTTGCGCCGGTACTGGACCCATCTTTGGATTATGAAGGCCGCAATACCTTTATGGAACAAAGCCGGCGCTCGTTTGGTGCTACCGGTGCCGAAATCATCCCTGATGGCAGAGCCTTTATTAAAGGCTTCAATCAGAACGGTGTACTGACCATTAACAAACATTTTCCCGGTTACGATGTCGCCAGTAACTCCGACCATGATATCGCTGTTAGTCAGGCGCCGTTTAGCAACATACTCGACAATACCAGCAGCTTTAGCGCACTATCCAAAGAAGCCAACGGCGTGATGATGTCGAGCATCCTGTTTTCTGATACGGATGACAAACCCGCTGTCCTGTCCGAGATGATGGTAGGTTGGGCACGCGCACTTTATGGGGATGGCATTATCATCACCGATGATCTTTGGGGCGTGGCATTGCGCTCATGGATCAGCCCAAAATCATCGATAAAAAACTATCCTGATGATGCCTTTCTGGAATTAATCAAAATGGCGTTACTGGCAGGTAACGATATGATGATGATCACCTATCCGGAAAAAGCAGTGCTGATGAAAGAAGCTATCGCTGAATGGATGCTAACAGATGAACTGGTCGCGTTTAGAGTGAATGAATCCGCTAGAAGAATTCTACAGGCCAAGCTTAAGCATTTACCTCAGTAACTTCATCAGCAAGCGA
>CALISW010000088.1 GCA_938041655.1 uncultured Thiotrichales bacterium
GCGCAACATTTCTTTCCAGTCATACACCCTTTGTTCTGCATTTGATGCTATTGCATCCGGATCAATTTGAATCTGGTCTTCACATTGCTCATCGCTGTCATCACGCATACCAATGTTGTAGGCACCGGCTCTTGCAGCAACCAGATCTACCCGCATCGTATCGAGCATACTCGATATCTGAATACTGGCCTGAGTCCTGAAATAAGCACTGTTGTTGTTACGTAAACCCTGTGCCTGCAAGGTAGCCAAACCCAACAAACCAATCGCCAGCACCAGCACAGCGATTAATGCTTCAATTAAACCAAACCCTTGTTGTTTCAAATTATTATTCATTGTCATGTTGTACAGTCCTTAGCCACCACCCTGACCTGGCCCGTGTTTTCAAATTTCAATTCCCGACGTTTTCCTGCAGCACCATCACAATCAGTTGGCTGAATTGCGATAACATCGCTAATGTCGTCAGTATCCAGCGTCACAGTCCCATCAGCCTGATACATAATTAGTCCAATATCGCTGGTGTAGTTCAGGTTGGCTTTGACTTCAAAGGTTCTAAGTTCTTCATCGTCAGTTTCACCATCCAATTCTGAAAAACCTTCACCATCAGCAATCACATCATCATATTTACCATTTTTAGGTTTTGATAAATCAAAACCCACAATATAGCCACCACTCCAGCCTTCACTTGCATCCAATGGCGCCACATACACTTCCAGACCGGTTTTGACCGCCTCACTTCTGGCTAACAGCATTGCCATTACCAGGTTATTAGCACTGGCAGCCATACGAGTGTTGTCAGTAATTGATTTAAATGAAGGTATGCCAACTGCAAGCAATATCACGCCAATGACCAAGGTGATCATTAATTCGATAAGTGTAAAACCGCGTTGCATCTTCATCATTTATGTACAACAGGTCGGGCTATGTCGTTCAGCAACATTTAGTCATGCCAGAGTCCACAGCCCCAAACCCGGATCTGGTAATTGACGGCTAGTATAGAGGGAGTTGTCCGGGGTTAAATCATTACACCGACGGGCTGAATTGATTGTCCGATACCTACTGACGATGGCGTCACATAAAATTCGAAACCAATATCAACGGTAGTTTTTCAAGTACCAATGGTGACCATTCAGCTATAAGGATGGCTGTGACATGTCGTTAAATATTGAGCACTAAATAACGACCCTGTTATCATTGATTTTCAAGGAATCAAAAACAACTGAGGTCATGATGCCATCCGAGTATGACAGTAGCTGGTTAGATGAGCTGGAATTGTCGGGAACTGCGAAATCGTTCGCATCTTTTTGTAAGAAGGATCTCGTCAGACGCAGTGACACCGAAGAAGACTTCGATGCAGACACCTATACCGACGCTATCAAACTGGTACTGCGTAAACTCGGCGCGCTGGAAATGGATCAAATGCAATGATCATACGCAGCATAGAATCCAACAATTTTCTCAAATACGAAAACCTTGAACTTAAAGACCTGCCAACGGCTGGCGTCATCACTGTCGGTGGTCAAAACGAGTCTGGCAAAACCACCATCGGTGAAACACTGTGCTTCGCCTTGTTTGGACGAACCTTCACTCTGGATCAATCGGACCCTAAAAAATTAATTCGCTGGGGTTGTTCGCGCTGCTCTGTCTCGGTCTTGTTCAGCGTCGATGACAGCGGTGATATTTTCAGGGTGGACCGTTATCTGGATGTTGAAGGAACCTATGGCGCCAAATTATCCAGAGAAGATGATGGTGCCTTGCTGGGCAAAGGCATCGACAGTGTCGATCAACAACTGCAACAACTAATCGGTTTTGGTTACGATGAATTTATAGAGTCTTTTTATCTGGCACAACGTGAATTAACCACTCCGCAGCCTCATAGCCAAACCATCAAGGTAATGGCGGGCATTGCTCCCTTGGCAGCCATCCAGACTGAACTTGATCAAAAAATCATTGAAGAAACCCAAGGCCTGGAGGCCAGCTCCACCGACCTTGATGAAGCAGCGCAACAAATTGACGCACTGGCAATTGATAGCACCTGGAAACCCGAGCTTGATCATTCTCATGCGCAACTGGTCGACTCGATTGAAGCCAAACAAAATACACTCGACCAACTTAAGAATAATTCACAGGCATACATTAGCGCTATTGGTGAACTTGGAAAAAAATGGTCTACCTATAACTATGTACGCTGGTTGGGTTATCTGGTGGGCGCAGGTGCTTTTATATCTGGCTTGTTCTGGCTGTTACTAAGCAAGCTGCAAAGCAGCGGCATCAGTAATACGCTGGCCAGTTGGCTGGAAGCAAGCTCAGGCGGGTTGCACTTGCATCAACCAACCGCAATGGCAAAAGTTGCTACCACCTTGATTGGCTTGACCCTGATTTGTCTGATCACCATGCTGATCCAAAGAATACGCATGCGACCTGACCGTGAGCAAGCTGATACGTTTACTGACACGTTGGAATCTCTGCACGATGAATCTACCGTACCGGACTATTCAGAACGTATTAATGTTGAACTGCAGAGCCTGGACCAGCAACAGTTACCTGCACGGATCGACACCACTGAACTGAGCAAACGCTGTCGACAATATAAAGCTGATGAGAATGAAGTCACTGAAGCTACCCAGAGTCTGAGTGATTACTACCGCAAACTTCTTAACCTGCTTGGTAGCCACAAATTGCAGCATGATTTCGCCATTCGTGATGAACAATCCAGACTGGATATGTTCAGTGAAATCGAAACGGTACAAGAGCGTCTCAATGAAAAAGTGAACGAACAACAACGAAGCCTTGCGGTACGCAGTAAAGCTAACGACCTGATTGATTCCACCTCGCTGCATCTATCGCATCAGTTCAATCAATCTATATTGCAACTGGCCTCCAAAGCACTACCCAACTTCACCCGCGATCGTTACAAGCATTTAAAAATTGATGACAATCTTGATGTCAGAGTGTTCTCTAACGCCAAGGGTGATTTTATGGATTTTGATGAAATCTCCAGCGGCACCCAGCGCCAGGTGATGCTGTCATTGCGTCTGGCTATGTCACAGCAATTGATCAATGCCATCGAATGTGGCGCCCAGTTTTTATTCCTGGACGAACCGTTCGCCTTTTTTGATCAACAAAGAATCAAGGACACTATCAAAGCCCTGCCCGAGTTCAGCCAGGATATCCAGCAAATCTGGCTGGTAGCGCAAGAATTCCCCAGCGGTACAGACACTGAACTGGATATAGATTGCCAGCCAGATAACGTTGAATTATCCACTGATAGCGATACCTGAACCCGGGATTCATTAAGGCTCAGACCGCTTATCTCAAATACGCTGGAGCTTGCACAGCTATTACTTGCCTGTATTCACCAGTTTGCTACAAAGCGTCCTTTATCTCTCTTTAAAAGGATCTTTCAACATGAAACTTAAACAATTCTATATGGCAGCCGGGCTTGCTGGTCTGCTAACACTGAGCGCTTGCGCTACCGATGACCCACATAAACGCGCCAAAATTGGTGCCGCTGTCGGTGCCGCTGCCGGTGCCGTTCTGGGTAACCAGACCAATGACGATGAAGGCAAAGAAAAAGGTGCTGTTGCTGGCGCTGTAGTCGGTGGCCTGATCGGACACTACATGGATAAGCAACAAGCCGAACTCGAAGCTAAACTGGCGGCTGAACAAGCTGCCAATGAAGTGACTCTGGCACGGGTTGAAGAAGATACTCTACGCGTTGATTTAAACAGCGAAGTTACATTCGACACCAACAGCGCCAGCATCAACTCTGGCTTCGGTGAAACACTAGCCAAGCTGGGTAATGTGATTTCGGAGTACGATAAGTCCAATGTTCGCATCGTTGGTCATACTGATAGCACCGGTAGCGAGAGCTACAACCAGAGCCTGTCTGAGCGCAGAGCTAACTCTGTCAGCGAATTCCTGAGCTCACAGGGTGTATCAGTGGTACGTATTAATACTGAAGGCCGCGGTGAGTATGAGCCACGTGCTGATAACAACAGTCCTGAAGGGCGTCAACTCAATCGCCGTGTGGAAATCTTCCTGCAAACCGACACTGTCGATTAACATTTGTTTACATCAAGGGCGGTCGTTCGACCGCCCTTTTTTCATAAAAATCAAACACATAATCGTTCTTGAAACAATAGAAACCTTTTCAAAGTGATGTTGTCTTACTCTTCATGCAGCGGATGATTGCTGTTATATTGTCCTTGTACTACCGAATAAATGAAGGAAATCACTATGGTGAACTATTTAAAGACAGCTCTACTTTCAATCGCTCTGTTGAGCGGCTTTGCTTATGCTGCAGACGAGTGTGTAGAACCTGCCTCGCCAACAGTCCCTGATCGCACAGACATGACTGAGTCGGAGCTTATTGCTCTGGTATCTGAAGTCAAAGAATTTAATACCGTCAACGAAGCCTATCGTCAATGTGTAGGTGATCGCGCTGAAGAATTGTCCGCTGTAGCTACTCCCGAGCAGCAAGAGCTATGGGTAATTCAGTACAATAATTCTGTCGACCTGGAACATACCCTGGCCGAGAATCTGAATTCAAAGATTCGTGCTTATAAAGAAGCACAGAAGTAAATTATCCGAACATAAAAAAACCACCTATGGGTGGTTTTTTTATGTCTGCAGAAAACTGAACTCTAAAGATCTTCTGCAGCAATCCCCATAATCGTTCCAGTACCTGCAACCACCCCGGTTCGATGCGCATGAGTACGTGGCAGTATTTGCTCAGCATAAAATCTCGCGGTAGCAATTTTATTCTTATAGAAAGTGGTATCAGCACCATCTGCCTTTAAATGAGCGGCACTAATCAGGGCAGACTTGGCGAGCAACCAGCCACCAAAGACATAACCAGTTAGCATCAGATAATTATAGGAAACAGCCCCCGGTAAATGCGGGTCATTTTTAGCATGCTCCAGCACAAACTCAGTCGCCACTATCTGCTCTTGCAATGCTTCTGCAAAACGCTCACTGATGGTAGGGAAATCCTCACCACCCTCAGCCTGCATTTGCTTCAAAAAATCACTTAACTCGTTGCGCAAGGTTTCCCATGCAGCACCATTATCACGCAGTAATTTACGGCCGATTAAGTCGTTAGCCTGAATACCGGTAGTGCCTTCATAAATAGTCGTAATGCGCGCATCACGATAAAACTGTGCTGCACCGGTTTCTTCAACGAAACCCATACCGCCATGAACTTGCACCCCAATGCCGGTCACTTCCTGTGCTAGCTCGGTACACCAGGCTTTAACTACCGGTGTCATAAAATCGAGACGCTGACGCGCTTTCATGCTGGCGTCTTTGTCCTGTTCATGATGGGCAAAATCATGTGCCGCAGAGCCGACCAACGCGACCGCTCTACCCGCCTCTACCAGAGCTCGCATGGTCATCAACATGCGACGCACATCAGCGTGATGCACAATGGTCACTCTGCCCTCCTGTCCCGGCGCAAATCCTTGCACTCGCTCACGCGCATACTCAACAGCTTTTTGATGCGCACGTTCAGCCACACCAATGCCTTGCACACCCACTTCCAGGCGGGCGTGATTCATCATGGTAAACATGTATGAAAGCCCACGATGTGGCTCACCCACTAAATAAGCAACCGCACCAGCCTCATCACCCAAACTCAAGACGCAAGTTGGGCTGGCATGGATTCCGAGCTTATGTTCCAACGACACTGGCTTGACATCATTTCGTTCGCCAATGCTGCCATCGTCATTAACAATGAATTTAGGCACTACAAATAATGAAATACCTTTTACGCCTTCAGGCGCATCCGGCAGTCTCGCCAGCACCAGGTGAATAGTGTTGGCGGTCATATCATGATCACCCCAGGTGATATAGATTTTAGTGCCCTTGATTAAATAGTGATCGCCAGCAGGTTCTGCTGTTGATCGGACCGCGGCCAGGTCTGACCCAGCCTGTGGCTCGGTCAGACACATAGTGCCGGTCCATTCACCGGATATAAGCTTGGTCAGATAGGTTTGATTCATCTCATCGCCAGCGTGTGCGTACATAGACTCAATCGCACTGGCGGTGAGCATTGGGCACAAGCCAAAGGACATGTTCGACGCGTTCCACATCTCGGAACAGGCTACCTGCAGGGCAAAGGGCAGCCCCTGACCACCATATTCTGTTGGCTGACTAATGCTGGTCCAGCCACTCTCGGCAAATTGTTGATAAGCATCAGCAAAGCCGGTCGGTGTAACTACTTTGCCGTCGACCAGTCTGGAGTGCTCTTGATCGCCCACCCAGTTTAATGGCGCCAACACTTCGTTAGCCATTTTGGACGCCTCTTCGAGGATCGCCGAAACCATGTCAGGAGTCGCCTCTTCAAAGCCGGGTAAATTCGCTACTTTTTCCATCTCTACCAGCTCATTCAACACAAACTGCAGATCTTTAACGGGCGCAGAATAATTCGTCATATCACATCAACCATTGTCAGGTGCATCTATAGAGCGAGCAGAATACTACAATCACAGATAAATACTGTGAATCGATTTTAATTGTATGGATTAATTATGCTTTTTCTAACGGGCGTATCAAACCTTCCTGCATGGTGGTCGCTACCAACGTGCCATCAGCTGTATAAAAACTGCCTTTGGCCAAACCACGTGCATTGGAAGTAGATATCGCCTGGCATTTATACAATAGCCAGTCGTCAATTTTGAAGGGGCGATGAAACCAGATAGCATGATCCACTGAGGCCAGCGCAAATTTGCTGATTTCCAGCGGGTTAAACACTTGATAACCATGCGGTGTAAGTGTCGCTAGTAACAAGCCAAGATCTGATACATAGGCCAACAAGGTTTTGTGGCGAGTATCATCGCCCGAGACATCTTCTTTCAGTTTCAACCAAACCTGTAAATTAGCATCATCATGCTCATTAGAGATTGAAATGATTTCAGAATCAAAATAGGAAGTCGGCTTCAAAGCGCGAACCTTTTGACTCTTGCTGGCTGAAGCCCCTTCTGATTCGACTATTTTTTTCCAGGGTGTATAGGATGTGCCGGAAGGATCAGGCAACTCTGGCATCTCGATTTTTTCGCCGTAATCCAGTCCTGTCTCATCGATCTGAAAGGACGCAGACATGGTGAAAATTGGTCGACCATGTTGAATCGCCACTACCCGTCGCGCCGAGAAACTACGTCCACTGCGACTGCGATCGACTTCGTAAATTATCGGTGCGTCAAAATCACCTTTATTGAGGAAGTAGGCGTGTACAGAATGGACAGTCCGATCTTCTACAGTAGCCTGCGCCGACTCGAGTGCCTGCGCCAAGACCTGACCACCAAAAACCTGCGGCGTACCAATGTCCTGACTCTGGCCTCGAAAAATATTTTTCTCGATCCGCTCCAGCGTCAGGACATCGTAAATGCTCAAAGGATTAGAGCGAGTTGAAAGCTTTGGTAAATCCGGAAAGCGAGATGGTTATTGGCACCGGACCTTTTGGAGAATCCATCGTAATCTTGATGGTGTTACCCGCTTTAGCAGCTGCGACCAATTGATCATTAAATGGTAGCTGTACAACACAACCCTGGGCGGTACATACCTGGAATGGCAAACGGTTCTCACCACTGGCGTCAATCTCAAATCCAACACCACGAATCAGAACGACACCAAGCGGCATAATAATATCGGCAACAGCAACAAAACTTTGTCCTTCACCCACCACTTCAGGTTGGGCAAATTTACGTAACTGAAACATCAACGCGGTACCACCCTCTGGAGCATCACCGGTCTGAATCATTAAACATTCAACCGGACTGGCGGTGGTACATACTTTCTCCCAGGCGCCTATTTTCTCGGTTGCTACATCACCCGATGCTGAGGTCACTGGCGAGCTGGCAGCAGGAGCTGTAGCTCTTGGCGCTGCCGGTGCTGGAGCTGGTTTTGGCTGCTCAACAGGTGGCGCCAGATCAGACAGATCTATCGCAGGAGCCTGTTGCAGCAAAGATTCTTCTGCTGACACACTAGCCATTGCTAGTAGCAATATAATACTTACTATTGATAGAGTTTTATCGTACATTTCTAAAGCCCTCGTTATAATTCCTGATGGAACTATTAATCATAATATTTAAACGTAATCGCGAATTCTGCCATGAATAAAGCAGACTCATCCAGTGAAATAGTGCTTTAAAGTGCCTGTTTAAGGCATAATAGGTCAGATTCATGCAATTTGTTCGTCTCATTAACACAGACAATAATTCTTTTAGAAAATTCAGTCGGAAATAGATATGAAAGTACTTGTAGCTGTAAAACGAGTTATCGACTATAACGTGAAGATCAGGGTCAAATCTGATGGTTCCGGGGTAGAAACGGATAATGTAAAAATGTCGATGAATCCATTCGATGAAATCGCAGTAGAAGAAGCGGTTCGTATGGCCGAAGCTGGAATTGCGACTGAAGTCGTAATCGTTTCCATCGGTACCGAAAAATCACAGGAAACCATTCGTGCCGGTCTGGCGCTGGGTGGTGACCGCGGCATTCTGGTTCAGAGTGATGAAGAAGTTCAGCCACTGGCGGTAGCAAAACTACTCAAGCATGTCGTGGAAAAAGAAAACCCTGATCTCGTTATTTTAGGCAAACAAGCCATTGATGACGATAGTAACCAAACCGGGCAAATGCTGGCCGCTCTTTTGGGTTGGTCACAAGCCACTTTCGCTTCTGCGGTTGAAAAGGCCAACGGCACACTTAAAGTCACGCGCGAGATTGATGCCGGACTCGAAACCATCAATGTGAAGTTGCCAGCGATCGTAACTACTGACTTGCGCCTGAACGAGCCGCGTTACGCAAAATTACCGAACATTATGAAGGCCAAAAAGAAACAGCTGGATGTTATTAATGCTGGCGATACCGGTATTGATATCAGCCCACGCTTGAAGACGCTGAAAGTTGAGCCACCAGCGGGCAGAGAAGCCGGTATCAAGGTTGAATCTGTTGCTGACTTGATCGATAAACTAAAAAATGAAGCCAAGGTGATCTCATGAGCGTACTCGTACTTGCCGAACACGATAACCAGACCCTTAACTCAGCCACGCTTAATGCTGTCGCAGCCGCAACAGCTATTGGCGGTGATATCGATGTGCTGGTGGCCGGTGAAAACTGCGCTGCGGTTGCTGATGCGGCCGCCAAAGCTGCAGGCGTAAATAAAGCACTGCTAGCCGACAATAGCGCCTGTGCCAATCAATTAGCCGAGAACATCGCGGCAACTATCCTGACTATAGCCAGTAATTACAGCCACATAGTCGCGCCAGCAACCACCTCGGGCAAAAACATTCTGCCTCGAGTTGCTGCACTGTTGGATGTCGCACAAATCTCTGACATCACCGCTGTAGTCAGTGCCGATACGTTTGTCCGTCCTTTTTATGCCGGTAACGCCATGGCAACGGTACAAAGTACTGACGCTACAAAAGTGATTACGGTTCGTACCACAGGGTTTGATGCGGTAGCGGCCGAAGGCGGCTCTGGCAGCGTT
>CALISW010000089.1 GCA_938041655.1 uncultured Thiotrichales bacterium
TCGCCGTCATCTGGATGCTTTGGCAAAAACGCGAACAGCTATAAATGCAGCTGAGCAACAATTAAGAGAATTTAACGCTGGTGAATTAAGTGCAGAGGAACTGCGCCTGGCTCAACAAGCACTGTCCGAGATAACCGGTAAATTCAGTAGCGATGATTTATTGGGAGAAATATTTTCTTCGTTTTGTATTGGAAAGTAAGAAAATTATTACTTTTATATTACTTAGTCTTCTTCTATCAATTTTTCCAGGATGGGAATTTGTTCGAAAGAACCAAGCGTGCATCGTGACGAAGGAAAAAAACGATCACCAAACCTGTCTTGAATCGTAATTATATCCAAACGGCAGAGTTTACCCATATCAGCATTGTAACTAATAATTGAATCTGAATTTAAACCAATACATTTTTTGGGCAACGTGTTTTGGTATAGTTTTTTCCCGCGCGCATAAAATAAAATGTTGTGGTCATCTATAACTTTCATTTTGTTAATAAAACGTAAACTCAAGCAGCGTTCTGGCTCACTCATATCAACGTTAGGTTCTTCTTCAACCGCCATAACAACTGTAGCTAGAAAGAATGAATTAATCACGACAAACAATAGAACTATATTTTTCATTCGTAGATATCCTCAATTTTATCGTTTTCATTAGAACCACGCTTGGTAATAGGAGCAACATACTTGGGGCGTAAATATGTGAGTACGATTGCCGTAACTGACCAGCCAATAATATAGTGTGCCGTATCAATTAAAAACAATGCTAATGAGTGTTGCGGTAAGTAAGCAATAGCATAAATTCCGACCGCAACTCCTATTAGTACAGACAAACAGAAAATTTTCCCAAACGCTTCAGACAATGACGGCCAGCCACTCCATTTTAAAATCAACCCTATAGCAATTACTTGTAGCAATGGTGCAATGAAGCCTAATGCCATCCAGCCCGCGGGCTGGTTAGTATAGTCTTCTGGCGAAACGCCTTCACCAGCTTGCCAGGCGGTCTGGAATACAGAATACCAACCAAATTCAAAAAAGTAATAAAGCAGGGTTGCGATCAAGGTGCCAACAACAGAAAGACCCGCGATTCTCATAAGTAATTCCGGAAGTCAATAATCATAGATTACTCTCAAGAAAATCAGCAGGCAATCTAAAAATTATTTGATTTACAAACAAAAAGCCCAGCATAGTAGCTGGGCTTTGGTTTTGTATCGCTGAGAGTTACTTGGATAGATCGATAATTTTCGCTCTACCGGCATCACTTTTAATACGTTTGATGCAGTTGGTGCAACCAGATGCTGAAGCATAGCCCTGACTGACACCGATCACTTGGTGATTTGCTGCCTTCAGGTTGAAATGCAATTTACCGTTTCTGGCTTTAAAACGATCATAACGAGCATCTTTTTTCGAATTCTTTTTTATTGAAGCAATGCCGTTTTTACAGCTGGCTTTGCTCTTATATGCTTGACCACTGAGGATGATTTCCTTGTTAGCCGCTCGCATGCGATAACGGAATTTACCAGCCTTGTCCTTGTAGATCTCAAATGTACATGCCATTTTCTTTCCCTGTTAATTTATGGATTTGCGTTGGTGATTGTACTCCCGCGTTATGTATCTCGCAAATATCGAGATTCACAAAGTCAGGCGGCGATGTTACCTTGTTCACAATTATGATTAATATTTCATTTTTTATAAACAAAACGCAGCCAGGGTTAAGGTTTGCTCTGATTATAGTTTTGCTAATGATTGCTGTCATTCAGGATTGTGCAGCGCAAGCAGAGCCTGCTAATGGAGAATACAAAACAGTTAGTTATTCTCTTGAACAATTATTAGGCAAGGAAGCTGCTGCGGGTTTGAAAAAAATTATGCCCGTAGATAAAGAGCTGAGTTGGAAGATTTTTATTCCAGAGAAAGTAAACGAAAATCCACCAGGTGTTCTGGTTTATATTAGTCCAGTAAAATCTGCAGAGCTTGATCAAGATTGGGCAGCAACACTTAACCAGCAAAATATGATTTATATAGCAGCGCATGACTCAGGTAATGAAACACTGGTAAATAGGCGTATGTTAATGGGTTTGATGGCTCTTACTGTGCTTAAGAAAACAATAAATTATGACAAGACGCAGGTGTTTATTTCTGGTTTCTCAGGTGGGGGCAGGGTTGCCAGTATGTTAGCCGGCCAATATCCAGCAATATTCAAAGGAGGGCTTTATATCTGTGGTGTTAATAAATTAAGCAAAAGACAAAATTCCAAGCTTAATCAGTTAAAAGAAAACAGATATGTATTTTTGACCGGGTCTGGTGATTTTAACCGAAATGAGACTCGCAGCATTTACCGAAACTATAAACGAGCTGGCATTGAAGAAAGTAAACTAATGATCATACAAGGCCTGTCTCACGAACACCCCAATGCTGATCAATTTAATCAAGCGATAATCTTTTTAAAACAAGGTGGACTGTAATGGCAAATAGATATCCCGAAGGGGTTAACCCTGGTAATTTACCCCTGCATTCTATGGACGGAATGTTGTTGTTTACTGCTGTAATTGGGTTAATAGTGGGTTGTGTTTTAATCGCCATGGGTCGTCATGGCAAACAGTTGTGGATGTGGACCTGGGGAATTGGTCTGATTATTTTTAGTATTGTTATGGGGGTGGTTATTTATCGTAGTTGAAGTAGTTCTCAGTCTGCCAGTAATTTATTGGTCCAAACCACAACAAATCCCATCGAAGCAGTTTTTCTCTCAAGGCTAACGTAAACTCGACTGGTATAACCCAGCGGAATTGTCACATGAAATTTAAATACATCCGGATCATTATCCTGCTTTTGATACTGACGTATTTTTTATCAGAAATGTTCTTGAGTGACGGCCTGGTGTCTGACTGGGATATCCCGCTGAAGGTAGTTGTCTATCCAGTCAATGCTGACCAAAGTCAGGCAGCAGCAGAACATATTACAAATTTCGCTCAATCCAGATTAGAGCCGATTCAAAAACTAATCATTAGTGAGGGTGAGAAATACGGTAAAGATCTGGACTATCTGATTGATATTGAACTAACCGATCCAGTGGTGTCTGTCCCACCACAACCGCCAACAGATCAGAGTATTCCGCAAACCATGATCTGGAGTCTGATGTTACGCTACTGGGTTTGGAAAAATGATGATTACGATGGTCTGCGACCTGATATAAGAGTCTTTGTTTTATTTTTTGACCCTGAAACATCTCCAGCGCTTGGACATTCAACGGGTTTGGAAAAAGGGCGTGTTGCGCTGGTAAATGCTTTCGCCACCACCAACATGGATGAAGAAAATAATTTTGTTATCCTGCATGAAATATTGCACACCCTGGGCGCTACCGATAAATACAGTTTTACCGATAACCAACCGATACACCCCGATGGTTTTGCCGAGCCTGATAAAAACCCGTTATATCCACAGCGCTATGCAGAAATCATGGGCGGAAGAATACCAATCACCAAGACCAGTGCTGAAATGCCAGAGAAACTTAAGTACACCGTAATCGGTAATAAGACCGCACATGAGATTGGTTGGCTGGAAGAAACGCAATAAAATGAGCGTTGTGGTTTAAGATACCACCTTTAACACGATATACATTCTTGAAAAAATCCGGAATTCAGTTTGCCTCAAAAATTTGTCTGGTTTGTAACAAACCGTTTGACTGGAGAAAGAAGTGGGAGCGTGATTGGGAGCAGGTGAAATTCTGTAGTCAAAAATGCAGAATGAATAAAAACAAGCTCAAGTCATGAAAACAAATACTGTCACGTTGATCTTTCCGCATCAGCTGTTTAAAAATCCGCCCGCACTTGGCAAAAATTCAACCGCATATTTAATCGAAGAAGAGTTGTTCTTCAAAGAGTTTGCTTTTCATAAACAAAAGCTGGTGTTTCATCGAGCCAGTATGAAATCGTATGCAGCCTATTTGCAAAGCAGAAATATAAAGGTGGTTTATATTGAAAGCGGTTCTAAACTAGCTGACATCAGGCGGCTAATTACCGACCTGGATACAAAGAACATCACTTCACTCCAGTACGTTGATACTACCGATGACTGGCTTGAGCAACGCATACAGTCTACTGCAAAAAAATATGGGGTTGCCTTGCAACAATTTCAGTCACCTTTGTTTTTAAATACGAACGATGATCTAGCTAAGTTCTTTAGGCCAGATAAAAAGAAATATCTACAAGCAACATTTTATACTGAGCAAAGAAAAACACGCGATATACTGCTGGACGCCGATAAAAAGCCAAAAGGAGGCAAGTGGTCATTTGATGCTGAAAACAGAAAAAAATATCCTAAAAGCAAACTAGCTCCAACCATCAACTTCCCTCAACAAAATAAATTTTATACTGAAGCCATAGATTATATTGAACAACATTTTGCTGACAATCCGGGCAACATTTCTTCTACACCACTCTACCCGATAGACTTCGACGGAGCGGAGCATGCCTTGCAGGAGTTTCTCGAATTCAGGTTTCAGGAATTCGGTGATTATGAAGACGCTATTGTTAGCGGCGAGAATTTCCTCAACCACAGCATCCTTACCCCGATGCTTAATACCGGTTTAATAAATCCGCAACATGTTATCGATAAATGCCTTGAGTTCGCTGACAAGAATAAAATCCCGATAAACTCATGCGAAGGGTTTATTCGACAAGTTATTGGCTGGCGAGAATTTATCAGAGGAATGTATGGTTGTCGTGGTGTAGCACAAAGAACGACTAACTTTTGGGGTTTTAAGAGAAAGATACCTTCATCTTTTTATGATGGTACTACCGGTATTGTGCCGGTTGATCAAACCATCAAAAAAGTACTTAAAACAGCTTATTCGCATCACATCGAAAGACTGATGATACTCGGAAATTTCATGTTGCTGTGTGAGTTTGATCCGGATGAAGTCTACCGCTGGTTTATGGAGCTTTATATCGACGCATATGACTGGGTCATGGTGCCCAATGTGTATGGCATGAGTCAGTTTGCTGATGGTGGTTTAATGTCAACCAAACCTTATATCAGTGGCAGTAACTATGTTTTGAAAATGAGTGATTATAAAAAAGGTCCTTGGCAAGAAGTGTGGGATGGTTTGTTTTGGCGCTTCATGCATGTGCATCGAGACTTCTTTCTGGGTAATCCAAGAATTGGAATGTTGGTACATACCTATGACAAGATGCCACCTGAAAAGCAGCGCCTCCATCTAGAAAACGCCGAAAATTTTCTGAAGCAACTAACCTGAATCTGAAGTTTTCGAATCTTTTAATACTGTCGAGTAAAGTATACTGTTTGTTTTTTCAGGTACAGACATGTCAAATGTTAGCCCAATTATTCGATCTGCTCTGTTTGTAAGAGATCTTGAAAAACAAACCCGCTTTTATCAACAAGCGCTGGGGTTTGATCAGATCTATTATCAAGGCCTACTGGATGCACCGGCGGCACCTGCCATTGTTGGTGCTCCAGCCAACACAACCATGGATTGTTGTATTGTTCGGGGCAAACATCCGAATCTTGGCATGATAGGTTTGTTTCAACTGGATCCTTTGCCGGCAAGCTCTCTTGAGCGCCATGACTATATTGCCTTGGGTGAAAGTGTTCTGGTGTTTTATTGCGAACATCTGGAAGAGGTGGTTACGCTCGCCTTGAGTCTAGGTGCATCCGAGTTATGCCCGCCATTGAGTTTTGAAATGCCACATGAATCCCAGCAGGAAGCGATGCTAAGAGACCCGGAAGGTTTTGCGATTAATCTGGTAGAGCGAGATCCGGAGCGTGCCTGGCAGACGCATATCGTTTCGAGGTAACAAAAATGATAGTTATTAGAGATGTGCGTCTGAATCTGGCACACTCTATTGATAACAACGAGTCAGAAGGAGTTAACAATGAAAAAATTACTAACAGGTCTGCTATCTGCAGTTATCTTGAGCGGTTGTGCCACAGCAACAATTGATCGTGAAGTAATAACTGCCAGCGACAAGGCAAAATTATCCAGCATAATTGCCGCCCGTAGCGATGATGAGAAAGTACGTGATTCATCCAGAAATCCGCAGCAAACACTCGAGTTTTTCGGTATCACGCCAGACATGGCGGTAGCCGAAGTGCTTCCCGGTGGCGGCTGGTATACAAAAATACTGGCACCGTATCTGGCAGAAAACGGCGAGTTACACGCAGTTAACTACTCTAATGAAACCTGGCCGATGTTTGGTTTTTTCAGTGAAGAACGAATTGCAGAAACAATAGCCAGAACTGCAGCGTATCCTGAAACTGTCGCTGAATTAGCAGGGCAAGCAGTTAAATCCACGGGCATGAGTTTTGGACGCCTTGATCAAAGTGTTGAAGGTACACTTGATGCAGTGTTGTTTATTCGTGCCTTACACAACCTGCAACGTTTTGAAGAAACAGGCGGCACTATGTCTCAGGCAATTGCGGAAACTTCCAAGCTACTTAAGACAGGCGGCATAGTCGGTGTGGTACAACACCTGGCAGCTGAGAACAAATCTGACGAATGGGCGAATGGTGATCGGGGTTATCTGAAAAAATCGATGCTGGTGGCATTATTTGATGAGGCGGGTTTTGATCTAGCTGATGAAAGCATGGTTAATGCTAACCCGAAAGATCAGCCGGGTGAAAATGATTCGGTATGGCGTTTACCTCCGAATCTGCAAGTGGGAGATCTAGAGGGAGAAGCCAAAGAGGCCGCTATTGCTGCAAACAATGCTATAGGCGAAACTAACAGAATCACCCTGAAATTTGTAAAGCGCTAAGTGTAGTTGAGACTATTGCCGTTATACATGGATGCTATTGATTGAGTATTGATTGGCAGTTTGCCCGAACGGTAGCGCTTGCCAGTATTGACAGTGCCTGGGAAAACCGGAACAGTTTGCTAGCACCGGGTCTTGCGATCGGTGTGATTGATTACATGAGTTTAATGGAACGGATGTCATCGGTCGCACCGGCACTGCAGTTTATTTCTTTTGCTTTGGTCGTTACATTAGGCGTGTTGATTCACCGCAGCTTGTTACTGGAAGACCAACGCTTGAATCTGCAGTGGGGCATGCGCGAAGTTCGTTACTTGCTGGTTTTTCTAGCGCTGATGGCGACCGGCTTTCTAATCTTTGCGTTTATCCAGTATTTCAGTTTATACGCATTAACCGGTGTATTGTTGCCTGCAGAATACCCGTTGCCCAAAGACTTGCGCCTGAGTGAATATCAGGCACCTGAAGCTATTAAAACACGGTTATTTTATATAGTGATTGCCAGTAGTGTGGTTGGCCTGGCTGGCTTTGCTGCCTTATTCAGTCGTTTTTATTTATTACTCCCGGCAGCAGCCACCGATCAATTTTTATCAATTGCCGAGGTGTGGGAAAACACCAGAGCTAAGCAACTACCAATGTTTCTTATTATATTTATACCTATCTTGTTACTACTACCGGTGAGTTATGGTTACCAATATAAATCCTTTGTTCCTCTTTTGTTGGTGTTGGAATTTATAATTTTAGTGTTTATTTTTAGTAGTATTACTATTGGTTTTTATCTTATCCAAGATAATGCGGGTGATTAGTGTCGCGCACGTTATATTATTTTCATGACCCAATGTGCAGCTGGTGCTGGGCTTTTGCGCCGGTCTGGCAAGAAGTGCGTGAAAGTCTAGCTAACGACATAGAGCTGAAATATGTTCTGGGAGGCTTGGCGCCAGACAGTGATCAACCAATGTCAGATGAGATGCAACACAAGTTACAACAAACCTGGCGACGTATTGAGGAAACAGTGCCTGGTACAACCTTCAATTTTAATTTCTGGGAAGACTGTCAGCCTCGACGCTCTACCTATCCTGCCTGTCGTGCTGTTCTTGCCGCTAAAATTCTTGAGAATGATAAAGAGCAAGCAATGATCAGTGCCATTCAACACGCCTATTATTTGCAGGCAAAAAATCCGTCAGATGTTGAGGTTCTGGCGGAGTGTGCGCAAGATATTGGGTTGGAGAAAGAATCATTTACCAAACAACTCCAATCGAAACAGGTTGACTTACAACTCGCAGATAATATTGCCAGCTATCGAAAACATTCTTCAGCCGGCTTTCCAAGTCTGGTCTTGAAGACAGAAACAGCACATCACCCAATTAGAATTGATTATAATGATGCATCAATAATACTGTCACAGCTGCATGTTAATCGAGAGTAAGTTTACACCCGCTATTTTCTGCCGTAGTCCACACACGCAAACTATCCTGGCGAATACCATCAGGGCAACTCCCGCAGTAGATCTAATACGCGAAAGACTGGAATTGGATGATGGTGATTTTCTAGATCTGGACTGGACCGAGCATTTTCCGGGTAAACCTACCGTCTTGGTATTGCATGGACTGGAGGGCAATAGCGATTCAAACTATGCCGCCGGTATTCTAAAAGCCTGCTCAGCGCAAAAGCTCAACGCGGTATTAATGCACAGCCGTGGCTGTAGCGGTGAACCGAACCGTTTGTTACGCCGTTACCATGCTGGCAGTACAGATGATATGGCAACCGTGGCTAAATTAATTTTACAACGATGGCCCGCAATACCCCTGTATGCGGTTGCCTATTCACTGGGAGGTAATGCCTTGCTCAAGTGGTTGGGTGAAACCGGTAACGCAAATCCATTGGCTGGCGCGGTCGCTGTCTCGGTACCGTTTGATTTATCCACTTGTGCAAGACGGATGGAACACGGCTTTTCCCGATTTTATCAAAGACATTTGTTGCAAAAAATGAAACTACTGGCGATAGAAAAACGTGAAATGATTGCCGCGCAAATGGAATTTCCCGATCTGAACAGCATGAGAACCTTTACCGATTTTGATGACGTACTTACAGCGCCGGTACATGGTTTTGAGGGTGCAGCTCACTACTATGCGGCATCCAGTTGCAAACAATTCCTGTCAGCGATAAAAAAACCAACCCTTATTATCCAAGCTCTCGACGACCCCTTTATGTATGCCCACAGCATGCCGGAAGAAAAGGAGTTATCGGCGAGCACTTCTCTCGAGTGGTCACTGCATGGTGGACATGTTGGTTTTATTCATAAAGATAGTGATCGTCGTTTCTGGTTGGAGCACCGCATTCCGAAATGGATACAAAATCAACTGAGTAGTTGAGCGTGATTGTCCCAGGCAAAAGAATTATTACTTGCGAGTAGCTGTTGTGGCGTAACCGGAGTGTGGCCAGGTTTAACGTGCAGTAAAGCACCGGTTTGAGTACTGACGATAAATCCACTTTGCGTGCTAGCAGTTCCGCAAGCTTGCGTAACCTCGAGATTCCAGGTGTTACATTGTTGTTCGGGATTCCAGAAAGTTACCTGGTTGCCTTTGGGTGAGCTGACCGCTAATACATTACTTTGTTGATGCCAGGCAATGTCACCCATGTAACCATGCATTGCTTGTATTGCAGTCGGATTGGATTCCATCAACCCAAAGTTCCCGGCGGGTGTTAACCACGCGACCAAAGATTCCGGTGTAGCTTGATAAGCGTTACCTTGATACTGCAGTGCAGCAGCAACACCACCCTCGTTACTCACACTTAAATGCCGAATACTTAATAAATTATCTTCGAGTCTGAATTCATCAATTTTATTGCCACTCGCTATATCAATCAAAATCAGGTTGGGAGAAATAGTCTCTTTGTTGAGAGTTCGATATCCGGTCTCGGGATGGGTTTGCATGCCGCCATTCGCAACAACCAGAGTTTTTCCATCGGGCATTAACTGGCAATCGTGTGGGCCGATACCATAACTGGAATACTCACCGATAGATTTCAGGCTAAGTCGATCGCGAATGCCAATCACGCCAACGCCATCATTATAATTATTTTCGGTAGTCAGCAATATATCGTTGTGCACAACACCATGCCCGTAAAAATGTCGGTGCTTAGATGCCTGCAAGATTTGTGTTTTACGGATTTCCTGATCAATGACAAAACAACGTGTTTCCGGACGACGGCCAAAGACAATAATCTTTTTATCGTCTAACAAAACGTCATGACCTCTGAAGGGCAAGGTGTATGCGTTTTTGACCTGGTTGTTGAGTTGTTGCACCAGGACCTGATGCTCACCGTTTTGGTTATAGGTAGCAGAAATAAAATAGTCGTTGTTGCTAATCTCGGTCTTAATACAACCGAGCAATGGAGCAGTTGGCAAGACAATTGAAGTTTTAAGAAAATCACGTCTTTTCATTAAAAATCTCCGTCGGCATCGAACAAGGTCAATTGTAAGTTGAGCGCTGCGGCAAGATCGTTGCGTATTAAATTTGCGATCGTCAATGCTGCGTGAAAATACTGATCCATTTCTTCAAAATAGGGATAGCCGGTACGCCTGTTGAATATATCATTGGGAACGCTGATCGAATTAATAATTGTAAATTGTGTTTCGAATTTATTGGCAAGCTCGACATGATCCGAGTCAATTAACAAGTCCTGAAGACCATTTTCAAAAACCCGCTGTGCCAGCTCCAGTGTTGCGTGCGCACTTACGAAACCCATGCCACTTCGGAAAGGCTCGTCGTTGCGCCGGCGCTGTGCGGAGGTTTCGACGGATTGATAGAGTTTGCTGAGTACCTGATCAAGTACTTCCTTTTGAGAGGTGAAGTGAGTATTGTCT
>CALISW010000090.1 GCA_938041655.1 uncultured Thiotrichales bacterium
CTTTAGATACTTATCAACCGAACTAGCTGAAACAGATAATTTGCTGGATATTTCTTTATGGCTAAGACCATGTACTTTTCTCATGATAAACGCCTGTCGGCAATTATCCGGCAAGGTAGCAACTGCTTCACAATATAGTTCCAATAACTCTTGTGCTTCCAGCTGGGAATCTTCTCCCGCCTCAATACCAGCGATTTCCATACTCGGTAAATCTTCTAAATAATCTGTTATTTGACGTGATTTTTTACTAAGACGTGATAACGCCACATTCTTTGCCACATGAAACAAAAATGCTTTTGGCGATTTGACACCCTTATTTTGCTCTTCTACAAAGGCGCGCAGATACGCCTCCTGAGAAACATCTTCTATGTCCTGCTGATTAGAAAAATATCTCGACAAGAACTTTTTTAAAAAAGAACTATTTTCCAGAAATGATTCTGAAACTGGAGATAAATCGCGCTTATTCTGCGCCTTTTTAGTCATATAACAACTCCCGTAGGTATATGACTTCCAAAACGATTAAATACGTAAAATTATTTTCACTATCCGACAAACGGTCATTCGTTCATCAAATGACAACCACTCAGGAATTCAATCTAGCTATTGGCAGCATTCAACTGATCCAGCACAGAGACAAGATTCTCAACACTTTGCGCACCTTCCACCGAGTGCTTATTGTTAAAGATAAAACAAGGGACACCCGATACACCTTTCTTCTGGCTATCCCGAATCTCTCCTATGACCAGTTCTTCATCGGCCTGCGCCTTTAGCTTAGCCAAGACCATTTCCGGATCCATGCCAACCTCTTCCGCAAATTTTGCCAACGTAGCGTGGTCACCAATATCTTCACAATCGATAAAATTCGCCTTGAATAATAATTCCTGTAATTGATGCTGCGTTTCATCACCGATCTCACCAGCCCAATGCATCAGGGTGTGTGCAGCTAATGTGTTAGGCGCTTTTGAACCGGGCTTGTATCTAAACTGCAAACCATCCGGGGCTCCGAATTCCGGCAGCTTATCCAGAATCATCTGCGCCCGCTCTTCACCAAAAATACTTTGCATGTGTTCGAGGCGATCCTTACCTTCTCTGGGTATATCCGGATTCAACTGAAAGGGTCGCCAATTTATTCTGGTTTGAATATCAGGCCGCTGTGCCAGCGCACTTTCCAAACGCCGTTTACCCACATAACACCAGGGGCAAACATGGTCAGAAATAATATCGATCGTGATCATTTAGTGGATTACTCCTGTTACTGTACTTTTCTTAGCACAGCAATGTAGTTCTTGCCTCGATTGATTCTCAAGTTTTCATCCAGATACGTCACAGTAGACTTGCTGGGAGGTCGTTTTTCATCATATGGAATATCAATCGCCAGATGTGCATCCTCTGGCAAACCCAGAACCGAGCGCAGCTTGGGTAAATCAACTTCGGCGCTGGCTGGCACAAACTCAATTCGTTTGAAGCGTACCAGCAGTATATTCGGCTGATCTTGTGCAAGCGCCAGCTCGGCAGTAGCTAAATGTAGTAATGGTGTCTGATCTTCACCAGCACTCATGACCATCAGGTTACGATAAAATCCCTGCTCTGGGTTTAACTCTTGTAAGACCATGTGCGAAAGCGCTTTGCCACCAGAAACACCGCCTCCAGGATGGGCTCTGGTCATGAATGCCATATCGATTTCACCGACAATTCCCTGGCTTGAGAAAAGGCTGGCCCATTGACCTGTCAGTATATCTTTCATTTCAGCCAGTACTGGTGGCTTACCCGCCGCCTGTTCCAGCACTGTGGCCGCAGCATCAATACTGGCGGTGATCTCTTCAGTAACCGGAGCCCCTGGAGTGTACGCTGCAATAGCCTCAAGCAATGCTGCCCGAGCATCCTCAACGCTGGCGGCTTGAGACTGTGGTGAGACACAGGCACATAAAATAATCAGTGTCATTAAAAGTGTTAGATTGAATTTACCGATCGACATTTAGGATCCTCCCATTGATAATGACTCAGAGTAGAATTTGTATCAGAAAATGTAAACGTAAATACCCTTTGAACAAGCCTGGGTCTGCTACACATCTCGCTGACTAAAATGAGACTTCTTGCTACTCGTTATTTATTTTTTCTTACTTCTTAGTGCTGCCTCATAGGCTCTATCAGCCCACTCTTTGGCTACGTCCCGTTCATCGTAAATTTCTTCTGGTGCTTTATGATAGGACATCTTCATCGCCTTGTTATTTTTGATGTATTCAAACGCTTCCAGACTTCGTTCTTCAAAAAAGGTTACCGAGTTCTTATCGACCTTCAAATACAACTCATCATCCGCGACAAGGCCAAACATCAAACCGTCGTGATAGATGCCATGTCCGCCAAACATTTTACGCGACGTAATCGCACCAAACTCTTCAAATACTTCGCCTAGATAATCAACAAATTCACTCATACCTTATCGCGCTCTGAACAAACACATCTAACAGTGTGTAAACTATACCGATAGCTTACGAGACTCAAGGAACAAAATTGACCAAGATGGATACCATTCAAATTGCAAATGATGTTCATATGCCTGCGGTTGGTTTCGGCACTTACCTTATTGATGCTAATGATGTTCAAGCAGCAGTAACTTCTGCGTTGGAGCATGGCTACCGACATATTGATACAGCAGAAAAATATGACAATGAAGAAGGCGTCGGCGCTGCGATCAAAGCCAAACAACTTTCAAGAAATGAAATATTTGTCACAACCAAAGTCTGGCCGGGCTCTGAAGCATGGGGTGAAACACCTAAATCTTATGAGACCACAATA
>CALISW010000091.1 GCA_938041655.1 uncultured Thiotrichales bacterium
CATCAAATAATAATGACAATGTAGTCTCAACCGTGATTGGTCCATTGACGACCATCAGGGGAGATCTGCAATTCAGTGGCGGTTTATTGGTCGAAGGTAGAGTAATTGGCGAAGTCAGCTCAACCTCTGGCGAAGAGTCACTCTTGATATTGGAGGAGTCAGGCCATATAGAAGGAGAAGTGTCGGTACATAATATTATCGTCAATGGCCATGTCACGGGTGATATACACGTAAGTGGTCAAGCTGAGTTGTCGGCTAATGCTGTTATTAATGGCACTGTCTATTACGACAAGCTTGAAATGGTGAATGGCGCAAGAATCAACGGTAGCCTGGTACACCAGCAGGCCAGTGTTAAGCAGGTCGAAGAATCAGCCGCTGATCCAGCTATAGACGCCGCTGCACTAAAGAATACTTGACTATAATAGTCAGGAACTTAAGATAGGATTCTCGGGTCAAAGACTCGAGAGACCAGTAATTATTGGAGTAATAAATGAGCACCACCGAAGCCAGTATGGCGGAAATGCCTTCACCATTAGTATTTACTGATGCGGCGGCAGACAAAGTTAAAACACTGATCGAAGAAGAGAAGAATGAAGCGTTGAAACTACGCGTATTCGTCAGTGGTGGCGGCTGCTCGGGTTTTCAGTATGGCTTCACCTTTGATGAAGACGTGAACGATGGTGATACCGAAGTTGATAAAAACGGTGTGACTTTATTGATTGATCCAATGAGCTATCAATATCTGGTTGGCGCTGAAATTGATTACAGCGAGGGCCTGGAAGGCGCTCAGTTTGTAATCAAGAATCCAAACGCGCAAACAACCTGCGGCTGTGGTTCATCTTTCTCAGTTTAATCTGATTTGCAATTCAAGTTTTTAAGAAAAAGGCGCTCAATGAGCGCCTTTTTAATGCTATCTAATTAAAATCAGGTCATGGAATACACTCTGGATAAAAAAATTCATGTGCGCTGACATCACTTGTCCGGTTGATCATAATGACATGGTAAAAAAAGAAGTCGACGGCACCCGATCGTATGAGTGTTCATATTGTGCTGGCCAATTGGTTTTGATTGGTAGCGTATTGGGTGTTGATGAGGTTCCTAGTTTAAGTCCAACACTCATACCATCGCTTGCCAGTGTTGATTGCCCCTTATGCAAAACTACCATGTTGGAGCACCACTATAAATCTATTGAAATAGATCTCTGCCCAAACTGCCCAACGATTTGGTTAGATCCCGGAGAGTTGGTAAAAGTTGTTCCTGGAAACGATGTCAGTGCAATATCAGAATTCGAAAAACAGTTATTTAATGCTGCACAAGATGAGTATTTCGTATTGCCATATCCAGAGGGTTATGGCGCTAATTCAACACGAGCTGAGAACGGTGGATACATCATGACCAAAGAGCAATCTGCAGCCTTGGCTGAATCTATAGTGAAATCTACCAAGATAAAAAGAAAGTTGAATGAGCCAGAAAAAAAATACGTGATGGACTTTATTCTAGATGGAATTAGTGAAGTGCTGCTCTCTACTTACAGGAATTCATAAGTAAACTAATTACTGGAAATACACAGCACCAATAATTCGGTCACCACTGGCACCGGTTGCTTCGGGTACATTTCCGGTTCTTTTTTCCAGGGTGCATTTGGCTAACCAGGCAAAAGCAATTGCCTCGACATAATCCGGATCGACATTCAGTTCATTCGTGGTAGCTACGTTTAGATGTTGCTTCGTATGTAAACGCGACATCAGATAGTCGTTATGTACGCCACCACCACATACATAGAGTTGTTTCGTGCCTGGCGCATGACGCTCTATGGCATCCAGTACCGTCACAGCTGTTAACTCAGTGAGTGTTGTCTGTACATCTCTGGCAGCAATGCTGGTGTCATACAATTTGTTATCCAGCCAGTCCAGATTGAAATATTCACGCCCGGTGCTCTTGGGTGGTTCGGCTGCGAAGTAGGGGTCAGCAAGAAAGCTGCCTAATAACTCCTGATTCACTTCTCCGGATTTAGCCCAGTTGCCTTGATCATCATAGGGTTGTGACTGATGCTTTTCGATCCAGTTATCCAGCAGTATATTTGCTGGTCCCGTATCAAAGCCCAGCCAGTTGTCATTACACAGAGTCAGATTCGAGATGCCGCCAAAATTCACAATAGCTGCATCTGACTGGTTTTTTAATATATGGCGGTGAAAGGCAGGTGTTAATGGTGCGCCTTGTCCACCAGCCGCCATGTCTCGCCGCCGCCAGTCAGCGATGGTTGTGCCCAGATGTTCAGCGATCAGATTAGGGTCACCGATCTGCCATGAGGAGCGGTGCTCACCCAGCGGAGTGTGGCATATCGTTTGGCCATGAGAGCCAACCGCAGTCAGATCATCTGGTTCAAGTTTGTGTTCGTTCAATAAAGCTTGTGAGCACTCAACATAGAATGCTGCCACATCCAGATCAAGCGCTTGAATATCAGTGAGTGAGCCGCGCCAGTCCGGAGCGACCAGTGCTTGTAGTGCGGTTCTAAGGGTGTTCGAGTAATGCGTGGTTGAGCTGGCGACCAGTTGAATATTATCACCAGCAAGATCAACAATAGCCGCACTCACACCATCCATGCTGGTGCCAGACATCAGCCCCAAATACAGTTCAGGCTTCATTGGGAGTGTTACTGCTGAGCGTCGTCAGCAGCAGCTGCGGCAACACGATTCAAACTGCTTAGCCAACTTAGGTAAGGCTGTGACTTGTCCTGGAAATCATCCATTAAACGTGAAGGTAGAGGGTCTGCTTTTGGCAGTGTTACCTTTAGGGGATTCTTGTGCACGCCATAGACATGGAATTCATAGTGCAGATGCGGCCCGGTAGCGCTGCCAGTAGAGCCTACATAGCCAATCACATCACCTTGTTTGACGCTTGAGCCAACACGTTGACCCTTACGATAGTTATTCATGTGAGCGTATAAGGTGCTGTACTTGTTGCCGTGCTGAATGATCACCGCTTTGCCATAGCCACCTTTAGTGCCGCGGTGCACAATCTTGCCGTTGCCTGCAGCCTTGATGGGAGTGCCTCTTGGCGCCGCATAATCAACACCTTTATGGGCGCGTATTTTATGCAGAATAGGGTGTTTGCGACGCGGGTTAAAGCGGGAGCTGATGCGAGTAAAGTTAACCGGTGTACGCAAGAAGGTCTTCTTCATGTTGCGGCCATCCGGTGAGAAATACTGTGTTACGTCATCCGGGTCGGTATAGCGTACCGCCTGAAACGTCTTGCCCTGGTTAATAAACTCAGCAGCGATAATTCTGCCGCCATCAATTTTTTCACCTTCAAGGTACACGTCTTCATAAATCATTTTGAAGGAATCACCTACACGCATATCCAGAGCGAAGTCGATGTCGTACCCAAAGATTTCTGCAAGCTGCATAATCAGGTTATCACTCAAGCCTGCGCGACTGGCTGAAGCAAACAACGAATCTTCGATCACACCTTCAGCATGAATCTCGTTAGTCGTCACTTCACGTTCAATGACAGATGCTGAAAACTCACCATCAATTTTATCGACCACCAGCTGCTTGGTAGTTTCAAGATCATATTCGAGTCGATCCAGACCGTTGCTACCAATGTCGAGCCTGATCACATCACCGGGTTTGATTCTGGATAACGGTTTTTTAGTTTCATCTAACTGCATCAGAGGATGCAGTTCACTGTGAATATTATAGTGACTGAAGATTGACGACATGGTGTCGCCTTTACTGACAGTCCACTCATCCATATAACGTTTGGCTGACGCATAAGATGCAGCCACCTCGGGAACGGTCGCCAAAGGTTCTGGAATAGAAACAGCAGAGGTGTCTTCAGACTCTTGTGTTGGTGCCAGACTAGCAACGAGCGGCAAGGCAACGTTTTTTGCGGCAATATTTTGTTTTACTTCAGGCGAACTTTTCGTTGATGTATCGCTAGTGCCGGTGTTATGACCAGGTAGTGCAACAGCGGTGGTGACTAATTGATTGGGCGCGGGCTTGTTATCATTGCTGGTAAGACCAAGTACACCCGTTATAATAAATAAACCAGCGATAATGGCGAGAAGTTTGAGAACAATCGACCCATTGGATCGGTTGGAATGATAAGCTCCTCTGCGTCTGAATGACATGTTGCTACGCCCGGGTAATTAGTGGTTAATTTATTATCATTATTATCCGAATATATTAACTATTGGCTATGTAATCGTCAATCATTTATGCAATTAAATTAATAGCTTACGAGAGATACTGAGAAAAGAGATGGGAAATATACAAGAAGCCATGGATTTGATCTGTCGAGGCACTGACGAGGTCATAAATACGGAGTTATTAGAGAAAAAACTCAAGCGCGGTAAGCCGTTAATCGTCAAGGCGGGTTTTGATCCTACAGCACCCGACCTTCATGTAGGACACACAGTTTTAATTAACAAAATGCGTCATTTTCAGGAGTTGGGGCATACCGTGGTTTTTCTGATTGGTGACTTCACCGGTTTTATTGGTGACCCGACGGGCAAGAACGTTACCCGACCACCGTTAACAGAAGCAGAGATTCAGGAAAACGCCAAGACCTACAAAGAACAGGTCTTTAAAATTCTCGATAAAGATAAAACCGTGGTTGATTACAACTCTCGTTGGATGAAAGCAATGTCCACCATTGAATTTGTGCAGCTTACCGGAAGGTACACCGTGGCAAGAATGCTCGAGCGTGATGATTTTAAAAAGCGCTATGCCAATGAACAGTCAATCTCAATTCATGAATTCTTGTATCCAATCGTTCAGGGTTACGATTCGGTTGCTTTAAAAGCTGATGTTGAGCTTGGCGGTACCGACCAAAAGTTTAACTTGCTGGTGGGTCGTCACATGCAGGAGCAGTACGAACAAGAACCACAAGTGGTTATTACCATGCCCTTGCTCGAAGGGTTGGATGGCGTCAAGAAAATGTCCAAGTCACTCGGCAACTACATCGGTATCGATGAACCCGCCAACGAAATATTTGGCAAGGTCATGTCCATCTCGGACGAGATCATGTGGCGCTATTTTGAATTGCTGAGTTTCAGACCCATGGACGAGATAGAAACCTTCAAAAAAGAAATGGCAGAAGGCAAGAATCCGCGAGATATTAAGTTTTTACTCGCAAAAGAAATTGTTGCCCGTTTCCATAACGAACAAGCTGGTGAAGATGCACAACAAGCTTTCGTGCAACGTTTTCAAAAAGGCGCACTGCCCGATGATATTCCTGAAGTAGTACTCACTGTTGAAGATGACAGCATCCCTATAGCGAATGCGTTAAAAGATGCTGGTTTGGTCTCCAGTACTTCAGATGCTTACAGAATGTTAAAGCAGGGCGCGGTTAAAATTGATGGCGAGAAAGTCAGCGACAAAGGCATCACCTTTGCCGCTGGTAGTTCTCAAGTCGTACAGGTCGGTAAACGACGTGTTGCGAAGATTACAGTAGTGAAGAATAGTTAAGACATCGCCCGACTACACTGGGCGATGTCTTACTGGTGAAATTCATACAAATTGTTATGCCTTAATTAGGCGCTATAACATTAGCCCTGAAGCCTATTTCTTGAATGCATTCACCTGCTGTTAGACGAAAGGTGGCTTCCGCCAAGCCCAGCTCCGTAGGCTCGAATATTACAGTATTTGATATGGGTGTATTACCAGCCGGCCCAATTGAGTTGGTGCCAGTTCGGAGACTGCTACTAAACTGATTGCTTGGGTTTATAAAATCAGTATTAAACGACACTGTAAAATCCTCTCGATTCTCGATGCCGAAATCAAAGTCTTCAAAACCGAATTGCTCTACATCTCCGAAGTCAACTACTGAGGGTATCAGGTCAGTTGAGCTAGTTCCGAAAAAGCTCAGCGAACATGAGTTAGCTTCGCCGGTTAGGGGAATCGTGATATTAGGTCTGACAATTCCAAAGGATAATGTGGCTGTTGCGTTAGCTGTTCCAGCACTGGTTGGGTTAAATGTAAAAGTCAGATCTTTGGTTTCGTTGAGCATAAAAGTGATCGGTAATTCGGTAGTCGTCGAGAATTGACCATCACCACCTTCAATCTGTACATCAACTACGTCTACATCACCAGGAATCACATTGGTTAACTGGATTGTCGATGAGGCCTCTGTGCCAACATCTACTGTTCCAAAATCCACTTCTTCTTCACTGAGTAATAACGCACTGGCCCCTATGCCTATGTCACAACCAGAGTTTGGCAGGGATACAGTGAAGTCATAGATCACTTCAACCCCTCTAGGTGAAAATACAAAGAGAATCTCTTCATCTTCACCAGTATTGTTCGTCCAACTGATATTGCGCCCACTTGGTTCTGGACGAACAATTCCAAACTCCTCATCCGCAAGAATAGCGCCCGTCTCTGCATCTACTAGGTAGTAATCCAATAGAATGCCGTTATTATTAGTTCCTCTGGTCTCACCTGAGATAAATACAGATTCACCGGCATCCACGCGCATTTTGTAATAGTGGTCATCAACACCACCACCAGAGTTACCAAGCAATCGAGAGGTATCACAAACGTTGACTGCTGTTTCAGCGGTATTACCCGCAGAATTCCAGGTGCCAAATTCATTGGGGTTATTACGATCAACTATTTGCCACTCAGCGCTGTAGAGCACGCGCCCAATTTTTCCATTGAACCAGAGTGTATTTGGGTTAAATGCTTCAGAAATAAAACCATTAACGACAATACGTTCAGTGATCGTATCTTGCGGAATGATTCGAATACGTTTACTAAATTCAGCGCTAGGTGCTCTGACAGAATACTCAATCGTACTGCCCAATCTTCTTTGGCCGGTAAAGGTATAGTCGACAATCAACATTTCGTTGGGTTTAAGAGTCGTAGGAATCGGTTTTGATATTTGATTGCCGGACGGATTCACAATGCCGCCGCCGGCAATGGTTCCATTTATTGTGCCGCTTAGTTCTCGTTCAGTCTCACCAACACCGACTAGAGAAATTTCAACTCTATTGCCATCTTCAGTAATGAGCGTAGCAGTTGCTGAAAGCTCGCCAACAATTTGTGGAGTGAATGAGAAGAAAATCACTTTTTTGCCATCGGGTGTGAATACTAATGTAGGCGAGAAATTGGTGCCAAAGTTTTCGGCGAATTCACCATCGAATTCAATTGTGGATAGAGTCACTCTTTCTGATGATTCATTTGTAATTTCCATGCCGATTGATGATTCCTCTCCAATATTTAGAATCCCAAAATCGATTTCAGAGTTAGCGGGTTTGAGGCTGAGAGGATCAAGTACTCCGGTTCCCTTTATTGGCGCTTCTAATAAATCGCCATTAGCTCGTATATTGAATATTGTGTTCCGAGGACCTTCTTGAGTTGGTGTAAATTCAATGGTAATTGTGTCTGTACCACCTGGTCCTATAAATCGACTTAGGCTGGCAAAGTCGGGAGCGGTGAAGTCATTGAGATCCCCAGTGGAAAACCCTACTTCTGATAAGTCCACCAGATCTGAGCCCATATTGGTAAGAGTGATAGTCTCTGTGCGTGAGTTTCCAACTTGAACGCTTCCAAAGTCTAATTCTTCGGGTGTGGCCGTCAAAGAAATAGCGGAGCTTCCAGTGATTGGAATTTCCAGCTTTGTACCGTCTTTTAATATGAATAGTAAATAGGCTTGATGTGTTCCTGGTGTTTTAGGGGTGTACCGGAACGGTATTGTAGCTTTACCTGCCACATCGAATGAAGGGTTAGGAAATTTCTCAAAGTTGTAATATTCATATCCAACTATAGCTATATGTTCTACTAGATTACGAAATTCGGTTAGCGAAACATTGAAGCTGATCGCCTTATCTTGAATGTTACCAATCGCAGTCGAGTCAAATTTTAGTTCTCTAGTTGATGGGATTAGGTTAAGTCCTGCTGGCTCTAGCTCTGTTGCACAAAGAACGGCAGAAGGGGCGTCAATCACGTTATATGTACTAGAGTTACCCCCCGATTTCTCTGATGTTCTAACGGGTCTGCCATAGGTATTCGCGGCTTCGACAATACATCGTCGCACTTTTTCGGAGTCAATTCCTGGGTGTTCCGACACGATAAGAGCTGCAAGTCCAGTGACTATTGGTGCCGAGAACGACGTCCCGTCAATCCACAAATAGTCAGAGAGTTTTCGGTAGTTTGTTGTGTTAACTAATCCAGGAGCCGCAACATCGATAACCGCACCAAACGATGATGTGTCATTTAACAAGCCATACCCTATGGTGTTCGCTACCGTAATAACTCGTTTTTCGTATTCTGAGAAATCCGACAAATTCGCAGGAGATACCTGTGATGCATTGATTGGTACTCTTGGCGTGCTAGGGTCACCGTCGGTATCAAAATTGTTGCCGGCAGCGATCACCAAAAGAGGCTTCAGTTCATGGACGTCAGACAGGATGTCTATGAACTCACGATAGGGCGCACTACTTCCTGGCCCGCCAAGAGACATATTGACGATTTCGGGACGATAGCGACGAGCGGCATTTAAAAAGGTAACGGCTTCAAAGAGAGCTAATTTAATGGAGATGATTCTTCCTGGAAAGTTTGCTGACAGCGGCTCGAAATCTGCTCCTATGGGCTTAATGCCATCGCCTGCTAGCGGTACTTCAGCCAAATAAAGTGAACATTGCCAAGATACTCCAGTTCTGCCGATGCTATTGTTTCCGGTTGCACAAGCTGTCCCACTGACCGCAGTTCCATGACGGATGTTTGAATCTGCCTTCACAACGAGGCTTGAGTTAACCGGATCGTACTCTCGAACACTGGCCGCTAGATCCGGGTGTGCTTCGTCGAAGCCTCCGTCGATTATTAGAATTTTTGTGTTGGGATTTCCTGTTTGAATATCCCAAGCTTCTGGAGTATTAATAATCCTGTGGTGTAAGTTTTCAAGTTCCGGAATTGCTGTTTCGACAGGCTGCTTCCAAGCACTACTGGACTTTCCGGATACATCGAAAAGGTCAGCTTTGGATTGTAGAAACGGCCAATTTACGTCCCATTGATCAACACCATCGTCAGGTAGCCGGAATGCCTGGCTACCCGTGAAATTCTTGATTCCATATAGTATGTCATCGCGCGCATTTACTTCTTGTTCAATGTCCATCAGATCGTCAATAGAAGTTTCCGGAAATCGCAATTGATATATGTTTACCTCCGGAACTGACCCGATAATTTTTGCTTCAAATTCTGACGCTAATCTTCTAATTTTATCTTCGGCTTCAGGGTCGTCATGTCTATAGCTAATAATTAGTTCATCACGGATGAACATGCTTTCATCGATTTGAATGATCCGATCTTCAGATGGGGGCTGTAGAGTGACTGGTATGCTGTTTTCGTCCAGTGCGTCTACTACAACTTCCAGCGAGTTTTCCGACCCGTGAATAAGACCATCTGCCAAAACATTGAATATCGCAGTTTGCACCCGCTCGGACTCGTCTCCCATGGGATCCAAATTTATTGAAACCGAGTGAAGTTGAGTTATCGGGTCGTAGTTGCTGTTTCCCAATCGGAAAAGATCTTTACTATTTGCATCAGCAATCAACTCGAGACGATTGGGTGGAATCGGCGATTTGAATTGAATAACGAATGGTGTTGATGCGCCAACGCGTGCTGAAATAGTTTCCGGAAATCGGATCCACTCAAAGGATGTTGATGATCCACATTGCGCGATTAGGTCAATGCTGCTGGATTCTTCATTTTCGTCAATCAGCTCGAGGCGGGCGTTTAAAGTAATTGATTCGACGCAGTTTGACGTGACACTGACCCATGGCTCCTGTCCTGGGTAAATAAACCGCGGCAATTTCTCTGTGTAATTAGTGCTGAAATTCTCAGCACCTTCGCCGGTAATTTCTACGGACGTAATAATTTTTAGGTCTTTAGAAATATTGCTCAAAATAGTTGAGAGCGTTTTACTTTCGCCTTTTTCCAGTGTGCCGAAATCCAGTGTGGTTTTATTCGCTACTATCGAGCCTTCAACGTTGCCATTGAGACCAATGTTTATAAGCTGACCGTTATTAACCACCAATTGCAGGGTAGCGTTTTGT
>CALISW010000092.1 GCA_938041655.1 uncultured Thiotrichales bacterium
TTTGGCTTTTTCAAAGTCTTCTGCCGGGGTTCCGCCAACACCAAAATAAACGCTGGGTATATACGGGTCAGTGGTAAAGAAGCCAAAATCTTCGGCGCCCATGCCCAGGTTGTCGGGTTCAGCTAAAGCGCTTTCCCCCATCTTGTCCAGCAATAAACGCTTCACGCGTTGAGCCAGTTTTTTGTCATTAAGAGTGGGTGGGTATGAGAATTCGCTTACCGCTACTTCCGGTAATTTATCTTCCGGTAAACCTGCGGTTCTGGCAGTACCTATCGCGACACGTGCGATGGCATCGAGTAGTTGCGTGCGAACTCGCGGGTTAAGGCTACGCACGGTCAACTGTAACTCGGCACGGTCAGAAATAATGTTGTGTTTGGTACCGGAGTGCAGTGCTCCCACAGTGATAACACCAGCATCTCTGGGTGCTAATTCACGGCTGATGATCGTTTGCAGATTCAATACAATTTGTGAGGCAATCACAACAGGATCTTTGCCCGAATGAGGGTATGCTCCATGTGCACCAATACCATGCACGGTGATATCGACAGTATCTGCTCCGGCATATGGTGAGCCTTCATCAACATAAACTTTGCCTGCTATGCCTGTTGAGCCAACATGAAAAGCCAGTGCAAAATCGGGTTGACCAAATTTTTTCCAGATATTGTCATCCATCATCGCTGATGCTCCAGGACCTTTTTCCTCTGCCGGTTGGCCAATAAGCATGAGCGTGCCAGACCATTTGTCTTTGTTGGCAGCCATCCAGCGTCCTGTACCTACCAGGCTGGTGATGTGAACATCATGTCCACAAGCATGCATGACGCCCACTTCATTGCCGTCCCAGTCTTTCATTTTTACAGTAGAAGCATTTGGTAGCCCCGATTTTTCAACGACAGGCAGACCATCCATGTCGGCACGAACCATCACCATAGGGCCTTTACCATTTTTCATCATTGCAACAATGCCTGTGCCACCAATTTTTCCTGTAACTTTGAAGCCGACGGCTTCCAGTTCTTTGGTTAATCGCTCTGCAGTTTTGAATTCCATCAGTGATAGTTCGGGATTCCGATGAAAGTGATCCCATAAATCTCCGAGGTGTTGGTCATAATCTTTTTGAATTTCGTCACTCAAATCAGACGCAGCAAGCAATGGTTGGCATGACAACACGGTCAGCAACATAGTGATCAAAATTTTCATGAGATAGCCCTTAAGATTTTTATTGTTAAGACCTCGATTATACGCAGATTTAGGTAATTCAAGCCAGATCAGAAAAATTCAATAAAACAGGTGTAAGCTATTGGCTGAAACTAAAGGAGAGCTACATGTCTGAACAGGGATCCAGCTTAAAGCAATTTCCATTAAATCTCGGGCCGGGCGCTACAGCAGTACCACAGCCTGAATTCAAAGGCGGTATGGATTGGTATCAAGGTTATGGTATGCGTCATGGGGATGAGGGTATCGAGGCACGCTTGGTGACTATGCATACCTTTAGTGAACCATGGGATTCCTGGGAGATGCATCCACTGGGTAGTGAAGTAGTTGTTTGTACAGCAGGCGCAATAACCTTGATTCAGGAAGACCAGCAGGGTGAAGTGACCAAAGTAAATCTTTCGCAAGGTGAGTATGTAATCAACCAACCCGGCGTATGGCATACGGCAGATGTGACAGAGACGGCAACGGCATTATTTATTACGTCTGGTATGGGAACCGAACATCGGCCTAGAGATTGATTATCAGGAGATTTTCTTGATTAAAAATTCTTTCTCAATTTCGTTATCGGTTAATTCAATGGCCTGATTGAGATAGACACTGGCTTGTTTAACGTCACCTGCCCGACGTGCCAGATCTGCTCGTGCCACATAATAAGGTTGATATTGCTTGATGTTTTTGTGCTCACTAATCTCATCCAGTAGTTTCAGAGCGCTTTCAATTGAGTCTGCATATGAAACAGCCATGGCTTGATTGAGTCGCACGACAGGCGAAGGTTGGAGTTGATACAGTAGTTGATACAAGGCTGAAATCTGTTGCCAGTCGGTTTTTTCCCAACTGGGAGAATCATTATGTAAAGCGCTGATTGAAGCCTGTAATTGATACGGGCCAATCTTCTGTTTTTTCAAGGTGTTGGTCAAAAGCGTTTTACCTTCTCTGAATTTAGCTTTATCCCATTTCTGTCGGTTTTGATATTCCAGTGCAATCATTTGACCGGCCTCATCTTGCCGCGCATACCGTCGTGAGTCATGTAATAACATTAATGCCAGCAGACCCGATACTTCGGTTTCATCGGGCAGTAGTTGTTCCAGAATTCTTGCGACACGTATCGCTTCATTACTCAGGTCCACTTTGGTAAGGGCATCTCCCGAACTGCTGCTATAACCTTCGTTAAAAATCAGATAGATGACGTTCAAGACATCACGAAGACGTTCTGGCAATAAATCCAGTGCCGGTATTTCATAGGGAATACCGGCCAGCTTGATTTTCTTTTTGGCACGCACTAATCGTTGTGCCATGGTGGTTTTTTTCTCGATAAATGCACTGGCTATTTCTTCTACGGTTAATCCGCCTACCGTATTGAGGGTTAGTGCTACTTTGGTTTTTTCTGCCAGACTCGGGTGGCAACAAGTAAATAATAACTCCAGTCTTTTATCGGGTATGGCATCAAGGTTGGGTTCTTGTTCAGAGGTGCTGGTCATTTCTATCAGATGGCTGATTTGCTGTTCTTTACTGGCGAAGTTGGAATCGCGACGTAGTCGGTCTATGGCTTTTCTTCTGGCGGTAGTGAGTAACCATGCTGAAGGTGATGAGGGTATGCCCTGATCTGTCCACTTGCTTAAGGCCACTTCAACAGCATCTTGTAAACAATCTTCAGCGAGTTCCAGGTCGTGCAGTGTTTTAGTAAGTGAAGCCAGCATACGCCCCCATTCCTCTCGAACAGTTCTTGTAATAGTCTGCTCAAGGGAATGAGGGGCAATCATATTTAGCTCTAGCCGTAAATCTTGATTGGGCGAACTTCAACACGACCATGTGTAGCCGATGGAATCATGGATGCATACTCCAGCGCAGCGTCCAGATTGTCAGCTTCAACCAGATAATAGCCGCCGAGCTGTTCCTTGGTTTCAGCAAATGGCCCATCGGTAACTTCCATTTTCCCGTTTTCCATGGTGACGGTTGAAGCCGTCGCAACTGGTTCGAGAGCATCACCACCTACAAAGGCATTTTTCTCTTGAAGATGGGCTGTAAATTCCTGATAGCCCTGCATGTAAGGTCCAAATTCAGGTGTGCCAGGCTGTGGTCCAGTGGTTTCATCGGTATAGATTAGTAGTAAATATTGCATAGTATTCTCCTTGGTTTATAGGCAGATCTTGTGA
>CALISW010000093.1 GCA_938041655.1 uncultured Thiotrichales bacterium
CGCTCGGCCTCACTTAATGAAGCAACCAATTGTGCCGGCCCAAGTTGAGCATTATTTTGTGCAGCACAGCCAGTGATCAACACCAAACTAAGCAGACAAAAAACCAGATTGGTTTTCAATAAATTCTTTTTCATAGTAAATGTTTTAAATTTTCCAAGTCAAAACACATTATCACGACATTTGTCGTTTTTCAATACGTGAGTTTGGGTAACTATAAACCGTGACTCGTTTTAATAACGACGTGACGACTCCGGCTGAACGTAGGCATGCAATTCACGATTTGTTTCGAGCACACGAGCAAAAACTGTTACAACCCTTACTTGAGTATCTCGAAACGCGCAATGACGTTCGGTTGCTAGGACCAGCAGATGCTAAAACCAGGGCACCAACCGTAGCAGTTGCTATCAAGGGTGATCCGGAAGACATTGCCAATAGACTCGCTAACCACAAAGTGATGTGTTGGAGTGGTAACTTCTATGCCTACAGATTATGCGAAGCGTTGGGGGTTGATCCAGACCTTGGCGCATTGCGCCTTTCATTTGTACACTACACACAAAAGGAAGAAGTCGATCAATTGATGACATGCACTTGAGCAAGAACTTTAACCTTAGTGCAAATCGGACAGTAAACGTACTGACACCCGTATTTTGTCTAGACTGACCTCAACCTTTTGATCCTTTTTATTTAAAAGCGAACGTTGCCATGAAAACTTTATTAGCCTGCTTACTCTCTTTAGCTACCATCTTAACCATGGGCTGCGTGAATACACCCATATCAACTGAATCCATTTTGCAACCCTTTAGCCCGGGCGATATTTTTGTTGGGGCAACGGTGCTTGATAATCCGGATGACGATCATGCTGGCCGCGGACGTATTGTTCACTTCGATAAGGACTTGAACCAAAAAGGCGTATTATGGACCGAAAACACCACTCATCTTATTACTGGATTGAGTTTTGCACCCGATGGGACTCTGTGGGCTTTCGACCCGTGGAAACGAACCACAATAAAGATCGCCTCTAGTGGCCAACCCGTAACGCCACCGGTATTTGATGAAAGGCCTTACTCAAAAGCGCATTTTATAGACAATAAAATTCTGCTCACAGAGCAATTGGTGGGAACAAACCAGCCCACAGGGCTGACGACACGATTTCGCCCTCTGCCAGGTGAGGCTGAGAAAATTGGCGATGGAGATCTTTATTTTTACAATAACGAAGGGAAGTTACTCCAAACTCTGAACCCGGAAACGCATGGCGGTATGAGTGGTGGCATGGGAGTTACACACTCTGTTCTAAGCAATGATCAACAGGCAATATTTTATGTTTCCGAAACGGGACCGCGACTGATGGCCTATGATCTCGTGAATAACAAACAGTTACCGGATCTCAAAACCTATCCTGAAAACACAGGCAACATGTTCTTCGATCTAAATACAAAACCAGACGGCACGCTCATCGTCTCAATGGGAAATCGTCTGGAATCTTTTAACGCCGCCGGGATGGCACTTGAGACTTACCCTCTTGACGGTTTTGGCTGGTCTGTCGTCGCCACCTCGCATGACGATAAGCACATCTTTGTCGCCAATTGGTTCAGCGGTGAAATAATTAAGTACGACACCGAAACCAAAGCCATCAAAGCACGCACAACATTGGGCAAGAAATCTATTGCCGGTCTTGCAGAATATTGGCCCGGAGAGTGAGCAATAACGCATAGGGGTAAACTGTAGTCTGACCCTAATTTATATTCATTTCGAAAGATCAAAATCTATTTCCCCATTACAAATCGAAGCCGCCAACTCTTGTCGGCGTTCAATATACTCACGAGTATTAGCCTTACGCGGGTCTGCTGCTTTTTCTGCTTCCGCGGTACGCCATGCGCAATGTTCGTTTCGCAACCACTCTTGCTCATAAAACCCCAGTATTTCTTCTGAATCTGGAAATTCACAGGTCTTCTGAATGGTTTGCTCCAGTTCCGCACGTTCAACATCAAACTCGGTTGAGCTTAAGTAAATCTTTTCCCCTACATCTGGAGAATAAAGCCACTCCACTCTGAGAACTCCATCATCACCACGATACATAGGTAGGTCTTGCAGGAATTTGACGTAATCCATACGAGCTACTTCACATTGAACTTCAAGCTCGACTCGTTCGGTATATTGTTCAACGGTTTCTTCCTCACTCGATTCGTCGACTGTGTCTACAAATTCAATTGCTGTGATCGTGCGAATATCCTTAACGGTATTTTGGCCATTCGCTTTTTTCGAAAGTTTGCCAAACAGCTGCATACCTGTTCTAGGCACTATTGGCTCGTTGTTGCGGTCAGCAATTTGGAACGGAACTGATACCGTTTTCATACCGGCGTTTCGTTGAATAACAAAATGCAAATGTGGGCCTGTACTGAAACCGCTGTTACCAGTTTTCGCCACCATCTGACCTGCTTCAACCTGATCCCCTGGCTTTACCGTCGCTGAGCCGAGTAAAGTATGAGCGTACGTAGCGTATGTTCCATCATCGTGCAGTACAGACACGAAGTTAGCTTTATCAAGAAAGTAAACTTGAGTACCAGATAAATGATAATCATCTTTTACCCACGCGACCGTTCCGGGCCTGGCTGCAATAACAGGTGTACCCACGTCGGCCGCAATATCAATGGCATACTCTGATGAGGGAACATAGTGTGAGAAACGACCAAGAAAACCTTGTGTCACAACATGCGGTACATCTGATCCTATTGGCACCTGGTAAAGAAATTTTCGTGCATCCGCGTCCGGCGAACCGATATGCCAGTCATACATATAATTGCTGAGTGATTGTTCATCACTTATTACCAGAACTTCATTATTGGCGGGTATGATCATCTCGATTGGCTTATGACGAGCATCCTCCCACCAAACAGATATTTCCATAGGTGCGTATATCGGATTCGTCACCTTCAAGACATTCTTCGCCTCATCTTTTTCGAGAGTGAAAATGGGCTCCGGATGTGCAGATTCAAAAACGGCAACATCAACTTTTTCAAATTCAATATTACTAACTGGTTTCTTGTCGCTGAATACCCATTTACCGCTAACATCTTTGTACTTATAGGTTTCCGCATTGCCTATCGTACCGATCAACAAGCTCAGTATCGAAAGCCCAATTAGAATGCGGAATTTTGATTGATTTATTGTCATAACAAGTCTTTTTGGTCTGCTAGTTTGTCTATATACACCAGTACCAGCATAGAAACACACTATTATCCTGTCAAAGAACTGTGTTTGATTTCGCTGACTGTTACAACATAATAGAGGTAATAAACGACATCTCTGACTCTAATTCCAATATGCCTTTGTCATCACTGTCAGTTTGAAGCCATTGATTTGCAATAGGGAAAAGTTAAAGCACAGATGAAAATAAACGAAATAGAAACAAGCGATGATTTAGAATCGATTGATCTTCTTTATGCGCTGGAAAATCCACCCAAGGGTGTAAAAACCAGTATGTCGCATAAGGGCTATACACAAATAAATTTTCAACGAACAATTCAAATTGGCAGGAATTTGGGTCTGGGAATTTTCGCCATTGTTTTGATGTTAGTTTCATATTTAATATTCACTGGATACTTTCATATGGAATACATTGATCAAAGAGAGCCACTTCCAGTATTTATCGCTTATCTACTATTTCCAGCGATCGCATTTATTACTGCAATGCTTGTTTATAACCTCTTTTTAAAGAGAACATATTTTCTGTACCCAGATCGACTGGAAATGATTTCCAGTGTATTAATGTTTAACCAAAAAAAGATCATCTTACGTGAATCAATAAGTAGTCTGACAAAACAAGAAGACGGCACTGACATCCACCCAGGATGGGGACTAGAGGCTACTCTTGAAGACAAAACCAAAATACGGTTTGTGACACAACAACCCTATTACATAACTAACTGGTTTGGAGAAGTGCTCACTACCTGGTCTGGCTTGGAACTATCATAGTGACTAAGTAAAAATTCAAGACTGTCAATTGTGAACTGCTTGAGAACTACTCTTATATTTAACACTTTAACAATCTTCTCACACAATAAATTTCTCCTTCCATCTGAAAACCTCAGAATCTTTTTAATATTCTCGTTAAGTTCTTTCTCACGGAGAACTTATGAAGCTTTTTACAAATAATATCATCAGTGTTTTTGAACGTACGGGAAAACCAAAGAGCACCAGAACAAAAGTTGTTAATCCTGTTAATTGGTCTGAAGATCTCATTATGTCTTTAGACTGGAAGCGGTTTGAGGAACTATGTGAGTGGTACTTTCAAAAACGAGACTTTGAAACAAAAACAACATCCATCGGTCCTGATGGAGGTATTGATATAGAACTTTACAAGCGCCGTATTTCAATGATTGAACCACTGGGTCTTGTTCAATGCAAACGGCAAACCAGCCCTGTAGAACTTAAGTCTGTCAGGAATTTTGCTGGTGCTATGAACATGAGAGGGATTGATCACGGCGTATTTATAACCAGTGGCAAATTCAAACCGACTGTCTATAAAGAAATTCAACAATCAAAAACTAGAATGTCGCTCTGGACGGGAAAAGACTTGATTGACAATATATTGAATCTCGCACCATCTGATCAAACCGATTTACTCAAAAAAACAACGTATGGAGATTTTACAACGCCCACCTGCGTGAGATGTGATACAAAAATGGTTATGCGTACAAATCGTAAAACCAGCGAGAAATTTTGGGGCTGCAAGAATTATCCCAAATGCAGAAGTGTATTAAATATTCCTGGTGAGAAGAAACGCGCTAAAGATTTCGCGTCTGTATAAAAAGGGTCGGGGCATTCAAACAAAACCGCGTGCCATTAGAACCAGAGACGAGTAAACATTTTCATTATCCGTCATGATTTTAATGACGTAAAGAATAACAAGCTCTCGAGCTATCTCGAGAGCTTGTTAATAGGTTGCCGTATATTCTTTACTTTATTATGGGCAACCGGCGAGAACGGGTTTACAGTGTTTTGACTTGAAGGATTCGACAGCGCTGGAAAAATCTACCCATCTATGCGCTTTGCGACTGTATGGACCAACCAAATACTCTATATCCAAACCCAGTGGGTCTACCGCACGTTTGAGGTTTACGCCCGCAAGGTTCGCAGGCGACACGGCATTCAAATGTTCGCCGCTATAATGATTTGCCTCAAACAGGGTTTTATCATCACGTGCGTAGACCAGTGCTAACGATTCCATTTGATTGGTAGATACCAGGTACACATCAACCGGGCCTAGTGACGTTTTACTACTAATCGACATGATTCGATCAGAAGGAAAGTCATCACCAAGAATCTCTCGAACCTGCTCAACAGTATTGGCTGGAACCACCAATGTAGCACCCGTGGCCGCAACGTCCTCTACCCCTGCAAGTTGGTACCAAAAATGGTGAGAGATAATATGGTAGCGAAGAGGTTTGCTGCCCTCAAGGTTCTGGTAAACCTTATAGCGTTCGCCAAATCCAGCCGAAGTTCCTACGCTAACGGCGTATTCATCGCCGGTAATAAATGAACTTGCATACCCACCCACACTAACATGATGAAACGCATCACTTATTTTAGTTTGAGTAGGCTCCTCGGATTCAGGCATCAAGTCTGCACGCTTGGATAAATTTGGCGGCATTGAAAACGTCTTACTTGTCGCTTTGTTGACTTCAAGGCTTCGATCTGACGATGATAAGCGAAGATTATCATCCTGCACGAAAGCATAATTTCGCGCGAATGCGATACCGTTAGTGACTTGGTGATCGTTATAGTAGTAATCCAGTTGGAAATCATTGTCTTCGAATGTGCGGGTCATTTTGACGATAAATCCGGTACGGTCATTTACGGTCAAGAACAAACGCGGTGAATTTGGGAAATCCATCGAGATGACAGTATGTGGCAACCCTCGATACATCGAAGGCCCCTCAACTTTAGCCGTATCTCGACGCTTGTCCAACTCAAAAGCCAGCATAGTGTCAAAGCCGCGAATATAACTACCAACCGAGCCGTAATAGCCGCCCTCGTCAGGGTCGTAATAATCATTTGAAAGGAAATTAAAGCTCGTGGTTTTTTCACCTTCAATCACATCACCGTAATGAACAACCGTGTTGTCGCTCAACGATTTTATCTCTTTAGAGGCGAGCATCTTGTTAGGGTTAAAAACTAAGGTCTCGCGTTGAAATTCCGGTTGATCGCTACCGGGAAAATAACCCGAGTCTGGCCATCGAGTGAGATAAGTACCTGCAAATCCCAACGTCTTTACATTGGTTAGTTTTTCGCCACCATAGGCGGTTACCACACGGTCAACTACCGCGTTGGTTTGAGCATCGGCTGCGAATGCGTTGTTAATAAAAATCAGTGCAAGTACACACAAGCCAAGTTTTGTTCGAATCATTGTTTATCCTGAGTTAAGAGTGTTAGCGCCACATACTAGGTTTGGCTGCAACAAAATCGAGGACGAATCGTGATTTTTAGGTGATTTTTTATGATGACGTCATAAAATCAACAACTTACCGCCCAAGTCGCTCTGTCTGAGCAAGGAATATACAGGGTTATATATTTGCCCTTGAATATATAATGACCAAATGATGCGTGCTTTACTCATATTCTCTTTCTTGCTTTGTATATGCTCATGCGCAACACAATCAATCAAGCCTGAACCAAGAGATCTTGTTTGGACCGCCGGATCGCAGCCTTACGACGCATTTCAAAAGAATAAAGCTCGCTGGGAATCTAAAAGCGCCGGATCTGAATATTGGTACATTACCAGTCGGTCTAATCCCAACAACTATTATTCTTTTGGTCTGCGACTAGTTAAAGTGGTTGATGACAAAGTAGTTGAGTTGTACCTGCAGCGCGAATCGTTTGAACGCCTGACAGAAGCAGGGTTTTTCGAAAGAAGTACCAATTCTGCTAGAGAATATTTTTTACAAAGCCAAAACAGCATCCTTACAATCGATGAATTATTTTTCGAGATCAATAATTCCAATTCTTATATAGACAAAAATATGAAGCTGATCCTCGCTAAAGAAATAGCATGGGAAGGCAGAAATTATTCTTCGCATCAAGAAGAGGCTCGCCTGGCAATTCGTGAAGACTATCAACAATCTAACGTGTCACGCTCAGAATTTGTTTCCAGATATTTCAGCAATAAAAATTACGAAGAAAACCTGGGTTATCCAACACGATATAGTCGAGGCTGCCCGTTCGACCTGATTTTACATTGTATATCCAGTGTGTCGATAAGCGATGTAAAACTGGGTGAGATTGAAGTAGTTGAAGATTATGGTCCAGAATGGATTCGCTGGCAAACCTGGTTGAAAAACGAATCTGTCAATATGAGTAAAAATGACAACATCAATTAATCTAAATTAATTCGAGTCTGACCACATTTACTTTCAACGAGAGTTCATTAGTTTATTGGCTTGCTCTTAGCAAATGCCCTTTTGTTCTCGGTCGAACAAAAAATTATTCAAAACCAGTGCCATTCAGCCTGCCTACAAAGTGATGTGACTCAAGTCGCAACCAATCCGTGAGCGGTAACGAAAATGTGGTCAAACCGACCGTTCATCGGTAGTTTAAGATTGTTGATCGACCATTTAAAAATATAGGTTGATATGAATTCGCGGCACGGGACTGCTGTAATGCTCGACAAGAGTTACAACAAGAATTATTTATTGAACAAACTAATTAAAGGGCTTAAACATGAAGATTCTATCTAAAAGTATTATTTCTCTCTGCTTGATTTCAGGCTTGATCCTACCGGGTGTTTCATTGGCATCTGACCAGCACACAATGGTGGGCTTCATCAAAAATTACAAGGTTATGGAGTACGACAGCGGTGCTGCCTACTTGATGATCGACATGGAAAATGATTCTTCGAGCGCTGGAACAGTGCCAGCTTGTTCTACCAGAGACACACGGTTTTCAATTTCACTTGACTCGAAGATGATTGATCACGTCACCTCGATTGTAATGACTGCTCACATTTCCAAACTCAAGGTGGTATTGAAGTCACCATTTCCTGGCGAAACTATACAATGCCATGGACAAACCCAACGTCTGGCATTAATTAACGTTAAAGAAATTTAAATCCTCTGAATTAATCCAAACGGAGGATTGTTATGAATAGGGCAAAACATACCCTGATCAGTATTTCTATCCTGTTATTTTTGACAGCATGTTCTGACAGCGCTGTCGAAAAAGAAACAGCTTCATCTACCGATCAATTTCTGGTGAATGAATCAAAGACAATTACCGCTAGCGCAATAAAACGTAACGGTGAGAACATTGACTACAATCATTCTGGTTCATCTCCACAATCAGCGGACAAGAGCACTCCACCTCGCAAGGTTTACAGTGTTGATCCTCGTGTGAGATCAGTTCGTCAAATCGATTATAAGAACATCGAACAAAAAATGCGTGCGGGCTGTACTGCTGCACAAACTGATGATACGCAGCCTTTCACAACTGTGATTGTACCTTTGGGTGGTGGACGACGGATAGAAGTTCAAGCAGATTGGTTGCCAATCAACCCATACAATCCGGACCAAACTATAGCCGGGATTGATCTCGATGGAGATTGCGTTCGCGATGATATTGAACACCACATAGCACGCCAATACCCTGACAAAGAAGATTATAAATTACGTAAATATTTATACGACTACGCGGTATGGATGAACCAATTTTTATCGCAACATTTGAGTGAAGCGCGGGCAAAAAATAGTTATAAGAAAATGGCGCAGGCCGGAATCTGTGTTCAACGTATTTTAGGTTCAGCTGACAGCCGTACCACCATCGACGACTTGTTTGCCAATTTTCACAACACTATTCCGCGTACAGAACGCTACCTGGAAAATCTTCCGACAATTGGTGGTTGGACAACTCGCGAAGAAATAAAGGTAGAATGCAAATGAATACTTCAGTCAATTTATTAACAACTCATTTTCACTCTAGCCTGAGTAGAACGTTTAAATGTGGCTTACCTGTTTCACGAAATCGCGCGAACAGATATGCATTAAATAAACGTATTATCAGCTTATCTCTTGCACTAACACTCATCCTGTTTAGTCAAATTTCGTTCGCGGTCGAATGCGCCGATCCTGATGCTACCGATGAGATTAGGATATATTTTGGTAATGGTATGGGTAATTTGCCCGAAGACATGGACGAATCTCAACAAAAATTGCAAGAACTTGTAGGCACCGATCAAGGCCGTCGAAGTTTCGGAAAGTCGATTAATACGAAAGAGGCTCACTTAACCCAACTTTGGCAGGTATCCAAACAGAAACTTATGGAGCCTAAACTATTTTGGAAGTCCGTTGCCGATCCTATATCAGCACCTAGTTGGTTTCAGTATGATCTCGCCAAAACCCTCTATTCATATGCAGATCTTTCTTATGCTGGTGACGACGAGCTGAAAATTATGGTGAAAAACTATTTAAGAGACCTCAATTCAGGTAAGAAAGTTGTCATCGTTTCTCATTCACAAGGTAACTGGTATGCCAACACGGCCTATCTTTATATCAGACAACATTACCCACACTATGCCAGGAGTATAGGTATCGTCGCTGTTGGCACACCGGCATCAATGGTCGCAGATAGTGTAAATTATACAAGCAACCGACTAAATGCGACTTATACTACGAATAAATTTGATTACGTAATCGCGAACGTTGGTTCATTTGCGCGGGGGATTGGAAAGGCTGATGCATTACCCGGCAACATGACGTACGACCAACCGGACGATCTGGTGAATCACAGCTTCGTTGGCACTTACCTAGCAGGAGCTGGTTCTCAAATAAAAACTCACGTTTATAAGACAATAGATCGCCTGGAATCACCACCGATTCATGAAGACTGCATAACCCAGGATGAGCAGGAAACCAAAGTACTCACATTACGTGCATCTGACATTACTGCCAAATCGGCGGTATTCAAAGGTAAAATAATGAGCGGTTCCAATATCAATTATTGGTGGGACTACAGTACTGATTTCCGTGAGGCTACTTGCAACTCCTTAAACAAGAGCAGTGTCGGCAATGGCAATACGGCACAAGAAAAAACCCATCTACAGACTGGCCTGATAAGCAATACGTTATATTTTTATCGCTTCTGTGGTAAAGGCGCTGATGGCACTGATTCGGGTAGCCTTCAATCTGTCAGGACAAAGAAGTTTGGAAGTGCACTTGTAGAGACAGGCAATGTAGTCAATATTGGTCAAACCTCAGCTCGATTAACCGGGAGGGTCTTGGATGGAGAAAATATACCAACTTACTTTGCCTATAGCGATAGTTTGCCAGTAAACTGTAGCATCGGTAATTCAATCCCACAGAACGGTATGAATGCCGGTGATTCTTTTCAACTAGACATTGAGAATCTTACGCCACAAACGACCTATTATTATCGTGCCTGTGGCGGTGACACAGATAGCGTCAACCAAGGTAGTATTCATTCCTTCAACACAGTCAGAAACCTCTCGTGTGGAAATGTCTATGAAGGCGGCTCCAACGGTCTTAGCTTACATGTCGCCGACAACCCTGGTTACGATAAAGTAAGAGTACATTTTGAGGCGTATCAAATACCTGACCATCTTACGATCTATCCTGCACATGGAAGTGTAATGTCAACAGGAGACTATGTTTCAGGATATTGGTGGGTAGATTTTGATCTTCGAGGCGGATTCGATTTTGTTGTAACAGGAAATAATAATACCGGCACAAAGTGGAAACTCGGTATAGAGTGTAGTTAATCAACCGCTCTCTAACTTTGGAAATGAATAAAGGGTTCAGCTTAGACTCAACTTGCTGGTGCACTTAGATGTTGAATTAAAGCTGACCCTTTACTTTTTAATATAGTTAAAAGTATCAACGTCATTTACTATCAAAGAGGTAGGGATAAAAAGTGAACATTGTTAGTCACTAGTATAACTTTGTAGAACGTGAGTTTACCTGTGTATTTAGTACAACATAAATTACTGTACGTGTTATTGTGAACAGCTTATCTTTTTTAACACCCTCCACCATATAAGCAGACAAATTCAACTGTCGTCTTTGTGATTTCAATACCTTCCCATTGAATTCGCTTCATGAACCCGGCTTTTGATTCATATTGGATCTAATCTACAGGTATCATGAAATGAATATCGAAATTATCACGTGTATTAATACAAAATTGAAAGAAACAGGCTTTGGTTCACTACTCGCCTGTAACGATGTAATGGCCGTAGTTCAGTCGTTGGGACACACAGTTCTGGTTACCCAGTGTAGATCTTTGAATGATTTGAAAGCTGTTGTTGATAGAGATCCTGATTTAGTGATTCTCGCAGTAAAGTATTTGCCCGTTACTGGTGGTGAGGATGTGTGGTTTTCAAACTACTTTGCGCAGAATGACATTACCTTTTCTGGTTCTACTAGAGAAACACTCAATTATGATTCAGATAAAGAGCAGGCAAAAGCGCACTTGGCAAGTCAGGGTATCAAAACTGCTCGGTATTTCACTGCGACACCAGGTGAGTATAAAACTCAAAGTGATCTTCCATTCACATTCCCATTATTTATAAAGCCAACTGACGCAGCCAACGGAAATGGAATAGACAATCAATCCTTTGTCGAAAATTTCGCTGACTTTGCAGATAAAATTGAATCTCTATATGAGGTATATAGACAGCCTGCGTTGGTTGAAGAATATCTAGGTGGAAGGGAGTTCACAGTGGCAGTGATAAAAAGTGCCAATGGGGTAAAGTGCATATCTGCTATTGAAATAGTGCCTCCAGTTTCTACTGGCACACTCAGAATATTAGGCGCAAAGGTTAAGTCGGGTGATACAGAGATCTTACAATCAATTTCATTGAACGACAGTTGTTCTGTAAAAGATATAGCAGAATTGTCTTTTAAAGGTTTAGGTGTAAGGGGTTATGCGCGTATTGACGTAAAAATGGATGCCGCAGGCACGTGTTATTTTATGGAGGCTAACTTAGTACCGGGGATGAACCGTGGGTCTAGCTATTTCCCAAGAGCTTGTGAGATAGCGAATAAAATGACTTATGACAGAACCATAGAGCTAATGTTGGACGAATCTTTTGAACGTGTACGAAACAAGCAAAAATTTTACTCAAA
>CALISW010000094.1 GCA_938041655.1 uncultured Thiotrichales bacterium
CACCGTAACCACTGGTCAATCAGCCATGTTGGTAGCTATCGACCCAACCGACGGATCTTTGGTACGCCCGAGTCTTGCACAAAGACAGGCATTAGAAATTAAACAGCAAGCAACTTTCAATGGTAATGACACAGAAAAATTCCACTATCGAAATACCTGGACTATCCACTCGGATGGAACCAAAAGTGGTGTAGTAGATCCTCAGTTTTTGCATTCCATCTACGCTACCAGAAATGCCGCGGGTGAAATCGTATTACATGAAGGTAAAGAAGTAGCGCCTCAGCAACCTACGCTGGAGGTCAGATAACATGGATTTTAAAAAAATAATTCTCTGTTTTTCATTGTGCTTGGCAAACAGTGCCTTGATCGCTGAGGCCACAATCATTCTTAATAATGTTGATAACCCCGGCGAAGGTTATAACGACTTGACCGAGGTAGCACCGGTTGGTGGCAATACTGGCACCACTTTAGGAGAGCAACGACAACTGGTCATGCAGTATGCGTTTGCAACCTGGGGGGCGCGTCTTAATAGCGGACCTGTGATTGTCGTGCGCAGTTCCTTCCAAAGCCTGGGCTGTACTGAAAACAGTGGCACTCTTGCAGCTGCCGGGTCCTTACTAGTACATGCTGATTTTCCCGGAGTGCCTAATCCTGAATATATCTACCCGGTTGCTTTAGCGAATTCTATCGCCGGCATCGACATTAATGCACAGCTTGAAGGCCTGACACCAGGCAGCCCGGACTTATTAACTTCACCGACTGATAACCCGGCCGAGGTTAATGATGAAATTGTGGTCACAGTTAACGCTGATATCGGTGAGCCCGATTGTCTGAATGGTTCTTCCTATTATATGGGGCTTGATAATCAACCCACAGCAGGGACTATCGACTTGTTGAATATTCTGATGCATGAGCTTGCCCACGGCCTGGGCTTTCAGGATTTTTTCAATCCCTCAAACGGTCAGCTTTCCTTTGGCCAATGGGATATTTACTCCAGCTTTGTGTTTGATAATGTCAGTGGTTTGAGCTTACCGGAACAACCTAATAATGCCGCGCGTGTTGATGCGATAAATAATCCAGGCGAGTTGGTTTGGATTGGCAATTCAGTTAATGCATCAGCAGCTTCTCAACTCGATCCTGAACAAGCCATGGCTGTAAACAGTCCGGCTAATATCAGCGGTGATTATGCATTTGCAACGGCCAGCTTTGGCCCATTAGCAGGGCCTGGCAACTTGAGCGGCACCGTGGTTCTCGCCAATGATGATGCTGGTATTAGTCCCAACGATGCCTGTGAAGCACTAATCAACATCGATGAGATTAACGGCAATATCGCTTTGATTGATAGAGATGACTGTAACTTTGACGACAAAGTGCAATTTGCTCAGGATGCGGGTGCAACCGCCGTTATTATCGCCAACACACAAGGCAGAGGTTTGGTTGCTATGGGTGGTGACTCTACTACAGTCACTATTCCCTCGATCAGTATTTCCAATGCCGATGGCGACATTTTAAAAGCTGAACTGGAAAATGGCGTGACAGTAAGTATTGTCACCAACTCGAGTCTACTCAGAGGCGCCGACAACCAGGGCCGCGTCAAACTCTATTCTCCAGACCCACCTGAGGGTGGTTCTTCGGTATCTCATTTTGATTTTAGTGCCTTCCCTAATCTATTGATGGAACCAGCCGCATCCGGAGGAATTGTCAGTGCTACCGAGGTTGACCTGACCGATGAGCTCTTTACCGATTTAGGCTGGGATGTAGTAACCAACCCTGACCTGCCTATAGATCCTGCCACTATTACCGGCGATGCTGGTAACGACGGCGGGGGAAATGACGGCGGTGGCAACGACGGCGGTGGGAATGATGGTGGCGGTAACGACGGTGGCGGGACGACTACCACTCCACCTGTCACAACCACACCGACAAGTGGCGGTGGAGGTAGCTTAGGCAACACTATTCTTTACCTGTTATTGCTCAGCGTAATTTTGAAACAGTATTCTGTAAGTGGAATACCGAGCAGAAGGCGCAAGAAAATTTAAAGCCTGTATTGTATGTTGTCTGGAAGTAGTACTATTAACTTCTCATTACGAACAAAAGTTACTACTTAGATGACTTCTCAAGACTGGAATGCAGACGAATACAGCGAACATGCTGCATTCGTAGCCGAACTCGCTGTTGATGTAATTAAACTACTCGCGCCTTGTTCTGGTGAGCGAATTCTTGATCTTGGTTGTGGCGATGGTCGGCTGACCAAATTCCTGCAAGAACAGGGCTGTGATATGTACGGTATTGATGGCAGCCCTGAAATGATCGAAAAAACCCAAGAACTTGGTATTCCTTGTGCGGTTATGGATGGTCACTCCCTAACCTTCAATTCAGAATTTGATGCGGTGTTCAGTAATGCGGCTTTACACTGGATGACCCAACCAAGAGATGTGGTGAAAGGTATCTACGCTGCACTGAAACCCGGCGGGCGCATGGTGGTTGAATTTGGTGGCAAAGGAAACACCAAGAAGATCATGACAGCAATCTCTGAAACCCTGGCTGAATCAGGCCAACCTGATTATGATTTGCCATGGTACTTTCCTGATGAGCAAGAATACACGACAGTACTTGAAGAGGCCGGCTTTGAAGTGCAACAAATAGAGTTGGTTAATCGCCCAACTCCTCTTGAGAGTGGCATGCGCAAATGGTTGGAACTATTTACTTCCGGTATTACCGCGAACATGGACGATGAAGCTCGACTAGCATTTCAGGATAACGTGTGCGCTAAACTCAGGCCTGAGTTATTCGATCTTGAACAAGGCTGGTGGGCAGATTATGTGCGACTTCGCGTTAAAGCGACTAAGCCACTATAAACCAAATTTTCTAAAAACTGATCGTATCCTGGCAGTAAATATCAAGGCAAAGGTTGCGGGTATGGATTTTACCACCGCGCCTATCAAAAATGGTTCCACGCCATACTCATAGGCTTGGACAAAACCAACTTTAGTTCCTAACCAACACCATCCTGAGAACAGTATTATCAGATGCGATTTTACCGACGCACCAAATGCATAAATCAGTTTTTTAAATTTGATTCTGTTCAAAACATAGTCAAGAAATATAGCCGCTAGTAGAAAACCAATAAGGTAACCACCAGTGTCACCAAACAAGTGTGCGATGCCTCTTCCACCTTCCGAGAAAACGGGTAGGCCCAAGACACCCAAGCCAAGATACAAAGCAACTGAATACACACCCAAACGAGCTGGCAAACACGCAATCACCAATAGCAACGCCAGAGTTTGTGCTGTTTGCGGCACTGGTATGCCAGGGATATTAAGATCGATACCAGCACTGATAGTTAAAATTAGTGCGCCAAGCGCTATTAGCAGTACTTTTTTCATGGATTTTTATCAAGCTGTGATGGAAATCAAAACAGTGTCTATTCCTATCAATGATTTTTAATGTATGAGTGATTAGACTACCACTATGCTCGAAGCACTATGTCATATATACGATCTGAAAGAAAAACAAGCGATTGAGTTTTCACTTCGCGGCCTTGATTATCTGGTCATCAAAAATCTGGATGATATATCTGTCTTTATTAATGAATGTCCACATGCTGGACATAATCTCAATATGATGACAGATGACATTCTTTCAGCCGATGGCAAACAAATGATGTGTTCGGCACATGGCGCCGTGTTTCAGACTAGTGATGGCAGATGTACTCAAGGACCCTGTACAGGCGCGTATCTTGAAAAGGTTAATATCCAGATCAAAGACGATAAAATCTGGCTTTAAAAAAAACTACACTATCTCTATCATTGGCAACTTAATTACCGCCGCAACACCGCCTTCTTCTTTATTTAGTAAACGTATCTGCCCACCATGACCTTCCACGATCTCCCGACACAAGGGTAAACCCAAGCCGGTGCCATAACGTTTGGTGGAATAAAATGGCAACAAGGCCTTTTCAATTTGTTCATCCTTGAGACCAGAACCACCATCTTCAATTCGAATCCAGCAATGCTCATGGTCTTGCTTGATTTCCAAGGTCACATCTTCCGGAGCAGAGCCTGATTCATGTGCGTTCTTAACTAGATTGATGACAACTTGTTCAATTTGAATGGGGTCAAAATTCGCAGCTTGATCTGGTAATTCACCGAGTAGAATAAATTCACTCATGCCCTTCAGCCCCTCAATAAAGCCTTGCCAGTGATTGGTTTTTATATTGGGTTTTGGTATTCGTGCAAAATCTGCATATTGATCAATAAACTGATGCAAATGCTCAGCTCGGTTACTAACAACGCCTAATATTTCTTCAAGCTTTTCACTATCATCCATCTTTTTCGCCAGCGTCTGACCACTGTGGCATAACGATTTTATGGGTGCGAGCGAGTTGTTCAATTCATGACTGATAACGCGGATTACTTTTTTCCATGTATCAACTTCTTGCCGGTTAAATTCTTTAGTGAACTGCTTGTACAGATATAAATAATTTATTTGATTGTTGAGTACAAATTTGTGTTTGTTCAAATAAAATATTTCTTTTTCACCATTTATTTTGAGATCAAACACGCCATCTTTATTGTTTAAGGTGACGGTTTTAAGCGTGTCCGAAACATCGCCACAAGCCTGAATCAAATCTCGGCCATCTATCTTGTCACCGTCAGCCAGCAGCTTTCTCGCCGCCATATTACTATAGGTAATCACCCCTTTTGCGTTGGTTAAAATCATCGCGACCGCAGCTGACTGGATCACGCTATGCAACATCAGTTCGCGCTGCATTAATTCCTGGCGGTCGTCGCGTAGTTGTAAATTCAATTGATTGTAAGTCGTGAGCAATTTATCGAAATAATGATCGCCGGTATTGGCCAAGTTCAAACTGTAGTCACGATCGAGCAAACTCAACATACCATCATGAATAGAGCTCAAACGCTCTTGATAGTGAACATTGAATCGAGTCAAGATCAGAAAAAATACCAGAAAGCCAAGCACTGCCAACAAACCGGCATTCAGCAACGAGCTTTGACTGTATTTAAACATCAGGTAAGCGGCAAGGCTGCAGAAAAGAAAACCTGCTAACAACGTCAGCAATAAAATCTTATAGGACAGTGAAGTACTGTTCATGAATAAACCTGGTTAATCCGTATCAGGATTCTATGCCAAATTTTTCCATTCTGCGATACAAGGATTGACGACTCATCCCAAGACTTTTAGCCGCCTTACTTACATTACCCGAGTTGTTTTCCAAAGCATCATTGATCATATCCGCCGTGAGGTCTTTTTTACCCGGATTCTTGATAACTAATTCTCCACCAAACAGATCAGGGGTAATCTCATCACCCTCAGCCAGTACACTGGCGCGTCGTAGCATATTCTGCAGTTCACGAACGTTTCCTGGCCACTTATATTGTTGTAAAACCTGAGCGGCGGCACCTGAGAGTTCTTTGTCTCCCGAGAAATGTTCAGCTAATGGCAATACATCTTCTGGTCGTTCGGACAAAGACGGGACTCGTAAAGGAATGACATTTAGACGATAAAATAAATCTTCACGGAAGGTTTTGTCTTTAATCGCAGTTTCAAGATCCGCATTGGTGGCGCTAATCACTCTCACCGTGGTTTTTTTGGTTTCAGAACTGCCCAGTGGTTCATATTCTCCAGTTTGCAACACGCGTAATAATTTCATTTGCCCTTCAGCTGACAAATTTCCTATTTCGTCGAGAAAGATGGTGCCTCCATCGGCTGCTTCAAAACGACCCACACGTTTCTTTTGCGCACCAGTAAAAGCACCAGCAACCGCGCCAAACAGTTCTGCTTCCATTAAATCTTCTGGCAGCGCACCCATATTCACCGTGACAAATGGACCATCCTTGACTGAAGAGTTGGCCTGAATCACTTTAGCAATCATGTCCTTGCCAGATCCATTCGGACCTGTGATCAATACAGGAACATCCGACGGTGCCACTTTGGTGGCAAGATTCAATAGTTCGTGCATACCATCACTGTTGTAAATAATGCCGCACAGATCAAAATTCTCGGTGAGTTGACGTTTTTTGCTTTGTGATTTTTTCTTTAAGCTATGATTTTCTTTTCGTAACTCACGTACTTCCAGTAAATTTTTTACCGTAGTTGTTAGTTTGGTATCGTCCCAGGGCTTGCCTAAATAATCAGCAGCACCGGATTTCATTAAATCAACGGCCACCTCCAGATCTGTCCACGCAGTCAGCAGAACTACTGGAAGATTCTCATCAATCTCGCGTAGGTTATTAAATAAGGCGACGCCTTCCTGACCCGAGGTTGTGTCATCCCTGAAATTCATATCCTGTATCACCAGGTCGACTGAATGTTCTTCGGCCAGACTCAAACCTGCTTCTGGCGTCTCCGCGGTAAGAACTTCGTAGTCTTGTATTTCGAATAACACCCGGATCGCTGTACAAATATCCGGGTTATCATCAATGACTAAAATTTTATGCATTAGACAGACCGTGTTGCAGTTGCAGGAGATATTGAAGATGCGCGTAAGGCGGGTATATACACAGCTAGCAAACCAATCACCCACAGTAGCACGGCGCCAAATACCAGGAATTGTGGCTGCATCTTACCTACTTCAAGACTTTGGTCGAGTAAATAATTCAGACCTAATGCAATGGCTACGCCCAACACAATACCCATACTGGTTATTAACCAGTTTTCGGTGAGAAAATATTTAATGATGTCACCTTTACGCGCGCCTAAAGCACGGCGCGTACCAATTTGTTTACGACGTTTGTTGACATTAAACCAGGCGAGGCTCACAACTCCGAGGATATTAATAAAGGTCAGCATGGTAACAATGGTTTTGAGCATACTATTAACTGCTGATTCTGTTTCATATGCAAGCTTCTTGTATTCCTGCATTGACCTGACTCGCGAGACATAACGATTAGGATCCAGTTTCAATACCTCTTCGATCTTTTCCATCACCACTGGCAATTCTCCTGGCTCGGTACGAATTGAATAGCGTGTGAAATTCTGCCAACCCACCAAACCCTCTATACGCATATTAAAGGGGTTATTGCGTTGTGGTGAACCGCCAATCAGTTGATCAAATACGCCAACGATTATTTTGGGGCGTTGTTCTGCATCACCGCCATCATAAACATTTTTTCCAACTGCACTTTCATCTGGAAACAGCTCATCTGCGACAGCCTTGCTCACCATGATATAGGGAATATGTGCATCCTCCCCTTCTTTTAAATATGTGATTTCTTCAGGAAGAAAATTTCTACCTTCAATAATTTTAAAATCATAAACGTTGGCAAAGTTCTCGTTGCCGCGATACAAGCACATATGCACATCGGTTCCATCCTCGCCTTCAGGTGCAGTAGATAAGCCGCCACACCAGTTGTTACCTGATAACGGCACTACGGGTCCAGGTGTAACTGCAACGACACCAGGAGTAGCGGTAATTTTAGCCAACTCGCTTTGCATTATCTCCTTGGGATCTGACTCCAGATTGACTGTAGAAATGCTAACTACAAACGTATTATCTAAATCCACACCTGTTGGCCGGTCCATATCACTTTCATTTTTATTCACTATAGAAATTGCGTTGGTTATAACTGCCAAAGTGATTGCAATTTGCAGGATAATTAAAAATACAGCAATTTTTGTTCTTGATAAAGCACTGAGTATTGGTCTGATTTCCATGCTTCTCTCCTATTGTGTTTTTAAGTTGGCGGCTGGTGGGGCACTTGCCGCGCGCCAGCTTGGATAAATTCCAGAAAGAATACTCGCCAGTATTGCGACGACTACCCCCATAATAATCAAGGTCGGATCGAGTGTAGAAAACCGTTCCAGACTATCGCCAAATAATTCACGCACCCATCGCAGTCCTACTACCGCAAACAACAATCCTAATAAACCACCGACAAAACCGATCAGGGAGACTTCAATTAAGTTTTGTTTGAAAATATCGGATTTACTAGCACCTAGCGCACGCCTGACACTGACATCTGTACTCTTACCTATAAATTTCGCTGCGAGTAAACCTATGGTATTGATCAGGCAAACCAACAGGAATAAAAATGACATGCTTTGCATTAACTGAACCGGTCCTTCGGCTACTTCATGCTGCTTTAACCAGCCATTCACATCAGTAGCAAAATTATTGGTTGGGCGTTGAAAGCGCCCTAATGTTTTTTGATTGGCGGTGTAATTATTCAGACTTTCGATTAACTGCGGCTTGTCATCTTTACTTGCCAGCTCGACCCAAAAACCAACCCATGCGCATTCAGCCTGCAAAAAAGCATCATGATTACTTCGATCGAATGGTTTCCAGCAATTCATTGAGCCATTAAAACTAAACGGCTCTTTATTAATAAATGTATTAATCGGCGCATAAACTTCGGCGAATTCATGTCCAATGTGCGGATAGGGTTCGAAATAAGGCATGGCTATATCCCATGTTTTTATCACGCCTACAATTTTAAAGTTACCGTCATTGGTCTTCAGTGTTTGACCAACACTATCCTCTCCAGAAAACAATTTGTCATTGATTTCTTCATTGATAACGATGACATTTTTTCCTTCATCATCAGCTTCACTCCAGCTACCGCCATATATGAAGTCGATATCAAACATACTGAAAAATGATCGAGTAGTGGCACGCACTTCAGCGCCAAAATAATCAATATCCTTGTCTTCAGGTAAAACCAAAGTACCAAAACGATAATGCAAGGTCTTGTCGACTACCGGCAAGTCTTCTTCCATCAGGTTATTAGCATCCAGATACGTCAGGCTAGCCCAGAGGTCTTTAGAGCTTTCAACTTCGTAGTCCGACTCAATGTCGCCAGCATCCAGTTGTATCGCTAAGAGACGATCACTCTTTTCAGGTATTGGATCACTTGAGGCATAGTAATACACCGTCATTGTAATCATGAAAGAGCCCACACCTAACGCCAGCGCCAATACCATTAATGATGAAATAATGATGTTGCGTTTGATGCTCTGCCAGGCCAGTCGTAAATAGTAAGCAAACATTTACGCCTCCTCGGCAACGGCGCTTACCTTCTCGGTAACCCGATGCATCATTTCATCAAGATCACTGACACTGCCATCCAGAATCTGGATATTGCGTCGTGCTCGAACAGCAAGCTCCGGATCATGTGTCACCATGATGATAGTCGTACCTTCGGCATTAATATCTTCGAGCATTTGCATCACTTGCTGCGCCATCAAAGAATCCAGATTTCCGGTTGGCTCATCCGCTAACAAAAAACGAGGCTTACCAGCCAGTGCCCGCGCAATTGCAACACGTTGTTGCTGACCACCAGAAAGTTGTGACGGCAAGTGTTTCATACGCGATTGCAAACCTACTTTTTCCAATGCTTCTTCGATCAGTTTTTTTCGCTCTGCCCCGGAAAAACCTCGATAACGAAGTGGTACATCCACATTGTCAAAAATGTTCAGGTCCGGCATGAGATTAAAACCCTGGAATATAAACCCGACTTTTTCATTTCTGATTTGTGAACGCTTCTTGTCACTCAACTTTCCTACACTCTCTCCATCAAGTTCATAGGTGCCGGAAGTTGGCTCTTCAAGTAAGCCTGCAATATTCAGGAAGGTTGTTTTTCCCGAACCTGATGGACCGGTAACGGCAACAAACTCTCCATCGTTGACATCCAGGTTAAAATTACGCAAGGCATAGGTTTCAACCATGTCTGCGCGATACACCATTTCTATTTTTTTCATTGACAACATAACTGCCTCCTTAATCTGCTAAATAAATTTGTTCTGCTTGTTTGAATTTACTGATATCCGATGAAATAATTTCTTCTCCGGGTTCCAGCCCTGAAATAACTTCTACTTCATTCACACTTTGTCTGCCAAAACTGACGCTTCGCTTGGTCGCTGTATCACCGGAGATGACATAGACATAACGCCCGGCACTGCTATCCAGATACGCTGCTTTACGCAACTTGATTACATCAGGCTTGTCTTCCAGCACGATGCGAATACTGACTCGCTGGTTCTGACGTAATCCTTCGGGCTGAACACCTTCAAACCGAACCACCGATTTAACCTGACCACTAACAACCTGCGGTGATATGGAAACCACTTCACCGGCATAATCTTCCCCGAGGTATTTGATAACCGCGCCCATTCCAATCGCAATATCGTCGGCGTAGGCTTCAGGGATGTTGGCGTCAATCTCAAATGCGCTTAAATCAATCACGGTCATGATTGACTGATTGGCTGCTACAGAATCCTGTTCAGCAATCTGAATATCTCCGACGATGCCCGCCACGCCCGACTTAATCTCAAGCTCTGTAATCTGGCGCTGTAGTTCTTCGGTGATTAAACGTTGTTGTTCAAGCTGCAATTCAGATGTTTGTAATTCAAACTCAAGCGAATCTTTGGCCAAGTCGGAATTGGTGAGTGCATACTTGTGCTCTACCTCAGCATTATTTCTTTCATCACCGGCACGTTCAAAGTCCAGTCGGCTGATGACACCTTTTTCCCAGGCTTTTTTTGAACGTTCCAGCTCTCGTTTAGCGGCTACGTATTTCAATGACGCCAAATCTTTATTACGTTGATTTTCTGCTATTGCCTGTCTGGTTCTAATGCGCTGACGTTCGACATCAATTGAGAGTAAATCAAATTGTGCCTTTTCTTGTTGATACTGATTATTCAACTGAGGGCTTTCAATCGATGCCAATACCTGCCCTTTATTGACCTGATCACCGGACTTAACTTTCAAGGATATGGTTCCAGAGGTTTTACTGAAGTAGGAAGGCTTGATTGCGGCAACAATGCGGCCCTGAACACTGACGTCACGAATGAATTCTCCACGCTGGACTTGCAGTGTTCGGATATCGCTGGTTTTTACAGATACATCAGATGACCACCAACGTGAAAGCGTATTAAAAGCGAAAACGAGAAAAGCAAATACCAGCACTGCTGACACAACTAAAGTCAACTTGCGCTTGCTTGCAGCCTTTCCGTTTTGATCGACGCGAACATCGGTTCCTGAAGTATCTTTGATCATTTTATTGGCACATTCGTAACATACGTTGTTACTAATACATTATTCGTGCCAACAACCGATAGTTATTTAAAAACAGTCACTTAAGATGTGAACGGTTCATCTAGTACTGTACGGACAGTACCAATGTGTCCGATATTTGTAGCGAAACTTCAGTGAGAGAGAGCCAACCAGATACCTATGACAATCATCATTGATCCAGAAATTCGATTGATCCAGTGTAAGCGCTGACCACTTTGTAACCAGATCGCCAGCTGGCGACCACCACTGGCATAAATCATCAGGCTGATGAATTCTATGATAGTGATGACTAGCAACAAAGCAATCATTTGCGTCAACACCGGGTGTTGATCAGAAATAAAGGGTGGCAGAAACGCAATCATGAACGCCCAGCCCTTAGGGTTGCTGATGGCAGTCACGAATCCCTGGATCATTAGTGCAAACTTATCCGACGGGTTGGTGTCTTGTATCGAGCCATCTGGTAACACGCTGGGCTCGGAACGCCACTGTTTCCACCCCAGGTAGATCAAATACGCACCACCCAGATAACAGAACACTCTGAACACCAATGGGTAATTCAACATCACAGTAGCAACCCCGGCTACCGCCGCAATGGCAACCAGCGCTACCCCGGTTAACTCGCCCAGCATCATCCACAAAGTTCGCCTGACACCATGCGAAATCCCCAACGACATAGAGAGTGTCATACACATACCTGGCGTAATCGAGATTGCCGCGAAGGTAGGTATAAATAAAAGTATGAGCCTGATGTCCATGATGCGATTCTAATCTGCTTGTTGATGAGACGCCACGAAATACTGTACGAGACCTGTTGCACATAAATCTGCAATTACAGCGTGATATAATTTCGGCATTCAAGGATGTGGAAAAAGAATATGCATGTATTGGTCATCAACTGCGGCTCATCAAGCGTTAAATACAAAGTGTTTGATGGTGATAAAAGTATTCTGAGCGAAAAAATCGAAAGACTGGGTGACCAGCTCAGCCATGAAGAAGCTATTCAACAAGTCATCAAGGCAGTAGCAGAATACCCTATAGATGCTGTGGGTCATCGTGTCGTTCACGGCGGTGATAAATACAGCAAAGCGATTCTGATTGATGCCGATGTCACTGCAGAAATTGAACGATGCTATTCCTATGCTCCGATACACAACCCCTATAATCTGGCTGGAATTTCCGCCGCTCAGGCTGCCTACCCCGATCTGCCCCATGCCGCAGTATTTGATACCGCCTTTCATGCGACGCTGGAAGCTGCAGCCTACAGCTATGCCATAGATCATGAGCTGGCAACAAAGCATCAGCTAAGACGCTATGGCTTTCATGGCACATCGCATCAATATGTGGCCGAACTGGCAGCGAAACATTTGCAACAACCACTCGAGCAACTCCGTCTTGTCAGCCTCCATCTGGGTAATGGCGCCAGTGCCTGCGCGATACAGAATGG
>CALISW010000095.1 GCA_938041655.1 uncultured Thiotrichales bacterium
CACTCACTGTATCGCCATTGATTTTCGGGTTTTCGAGTTCAGGCATTTTCGACAGCGCCGCGAGTAGCTTATTCGGTTCTTTGCTCTTGAGGTGCAGTTCATCATTACCCTGAACGATCTCGTCAACGGCTCCGCTGCTGATTAACTGACCGCGCTTCAATACCGTGACATGCGTGCAGACTTTCTCAACCTCATCGAGCAAATGTGAGGCGAGGATGATCGTCATACCTTGGTTAGCTAGATCAGTCATGAGATTACGAATATCAGCAATACCTTGCGGGTCCAAGCCATTGGTCGGCTCATCTAGAACCAAGACTTCTGGTTTGCCCAGTAATGCACTGGCGAAGGCTAATCGTTGTTTCATGCCCAATGAATAGGTTTTGAAGCGACTACCTTTACGCTCAGTTAAGCCGACCTGTTCAATAACCCTGGCAATTTCATCATTTTTGACGCGTTTGATCTTGGCGGCAATTTTGAGGTTATCAACACCCGATAAATAGGGATAAAAAATGGGCGTCTCCAGAATTGCACCAATTTTTTGTCGTTGTACTGCGCTGTTTTCGGTTTCAAACCATTGATAAGAACCGCGGTAGTTTTTAATCACACCTAGCAAGATACCTAGTGTGGTGGACTTACCACTGCCATTCGGGCCGAGTAAGCCCATTACCTGTCCTTTATCAACGTGGAAGTTCAAGTCTTTCAGTGCGGTGAGGGTACCGTACGACTTGCCCAGTTGTTTTGTTTGTAGCAATGACATATGTGCAGCATAGCTCATCTTTGTGTGGGTATGAGCAGAAATTTCTTGATTGCATGCAATCAAACCATACTCCGGCTTGTTTATGTAACTAGAAGCGTGAATTAAACGTAACTAAACCAACTGGAGACTTAATCATGAAAAAATCTTTACTATTATGTGCTGCATTATTTAGCTTGTCCTTTTTTAGTCAGTCAATACTGGCAGGCAATGATCCCTCTATTCAAGGTAGCCTGCGAGCCGGCATACAGCAATCAATGAATAACTTTATTGAGTATCAAACTGAAGACGGACAGTTATATATGTATGACAATGTGGATGGAAAATTATTGAAGCTAAAATTACTCGAACTACACAGCGGTATAGTAAAGAAGGGCGACTTTTATGTTAGTTGTGCTGATTTTCAAGATCAATCAGGTCGCAAGATTGATGTTGATTTTATGGTACGTGTCATTGATAACGCATTGACTACTACACAAGCGCTGGTGCATTCCGTTGAAGGAAAAAAACGCGCTTATCATCTCGAGAAATAAATCTGTCAATGTCTAGTCCTGAAGTACAGCCGCTTGAAGTGTTATTAGATAGTGCTTATCGCTATGCACTTTCATTGGCACAGCATCAGCAACAAGCAGAAGATGTGTTGCAGGATGCCTGGCTGGCTGTGCTCAAGGCTGGTGGCCCGCAAACGAGACCCTATTTATTTGCAGCAGTTCGATCACGTTTTCTTAATGCGCATAAACGTGAACAACTGGTGCCTTTTGTCTCGATAGATCAGGCATCAGACTTTGAGTTGGCGGGTACTGGTGAGGATCTCGATGATTACTGTGATCATGTGCTGTTGAATGAGGCCTTGGCTGAGTTACGCGCAGTCGAGCGAGAAGCATTATTTCTCATGGTAGTAGAAGGTTACACGGCCGAAGAGGTGGCGCTATTTACAGATCAACCTAGAGGTACAGTCCTGAGTCTGGTACATCGGGCTAAGTCAAAATTGAAAGTCTTGCTGACTGAGCCGAAAGGGGAGCAGCGACATGAATGATAATTTCAAAAAACACATTGAGCAGCATTATAAGCAGCAAAGTCTCGCGCCTGAGATTAAACAACGCTTGCTCGATATGCAATCTATACAGGTAAGTGTTAGCGAGCGTGAGAGTGATGCTTGGTTGAAACGAATTAAAAGCTCATTAGCCATGCCTCGACAGCTGGCTGCAATAGCGATCATTTTTGTGTTGGTCATGATACCTGTTTTGTTGCTAAAGAATTCTGATCAAGGCCAACAACAATTGTTGAGTAATATTGCTGCGGAAGTTGTCTTGAATCATAACAAGCGTTTGCCGAGTGATTATGTGACAGATAGCTATGCTGAACTAAGCACTATGATGGACAAGCTCGATTTTTCATTGAGCAAGCCTGCGCATAGTGCATTAGCTGAGTATCAATTAACTGGTGCACGTTATTGTTCGCTACAGGGGCAGATAGCAGGGCAGTTAAAGCTCGAGAGTTCGGATGGAGAGCAACACACACTGTATGTCACCCGTTTGAGTGAAGAGTTCTCGGGTTTGCAAGAGAGCGTCCAAGAGGTGGATGGATTAACGGTGAGAAATTGGCAATCTGGAGGATTGTTTTTTAGTTTGGCGCGTTGATTGAGTCAGTGTATCCTGATTAGTGCTTAAGAATACGGTACTCATGAAATGGGAAAGACCTTCGAATCTATTGATGCGCGCATTCAGAAATGGATGGCAAAGCAAAAAATGTTCTTTGTGGGCACAGCGCCCCTAGCGGCTGATGGTTCAGTCAATCTATCCCCTAAAGGTAACGATACCTTGCGAGTACTGGATGAGCATACGATCATCTATCAAGATTCCGGTGGTAGTGGCATAGAAACGGTGGCACACATACGTGAGAACCAGCGCATCGTTATCATGATGTGTTCGTTTGATACCGCACCAAAAATCTTTCGTTTTCATGGCAAGGGTACAGTCTTCACACCGTTAGATGATGGCTTTGATTCACTGGCAAAACATTTTGAGGATAGTGAATTAGGTATTCGTAACATCATTAAAGTGGACGTAACCCGCGTCTCTGATTCCTGTGGCTATGGCGTGCCACTGTATGACTTTAAAAGTGAGCGGCGTACTGCAATAGAGTACGCAAATAATAATTCAACGGAAAAAATACGTACTGCCATGTCGACTAACAATGCTCAGAGCATAGATGGTCTTGACGGGTTGAGTAACGATGAAGCGTACGCTTATAAGCCGGCCAGTTCTAAATAAGAATATTAATCTCTAATCTTGAAGTTACAAACTGAAATAAAAAAGGCCGCTCAATGAGCGGCCTTTGTTTTACAGCTTACTTCTGATTAAGCAGCGATTACATCTCGCATTTTGTTCATCGCTTGCTTTTCAATCTGGCGAATGCGTTCTGCTGAAACACCGTACTCGTCGGCCAGTTCCTGGAGTGTGGACTTGTTGTCCTCATCCAGCCAGCGGCGAGCCAGGATATTACGGCTGCGCTCATCCAGATCTTCAAGTGCAGACATCAGTTCAGATTTATTTTCAGTCGCGGTATCATGCGCTTCATATAATTCTGACGGGTCCATACTCTCTTCGTGAGTGAGGTAGCCAGCAGGGGCAATGTAGGCGCTGTCATCATCGCTGTCATCGTCCATGTCGAAGCCGATGTCTCTACCGGTCAGGCGAGATTCCATCTCCATCACTTCTTTAGGTTTGACGCCAAGTTCATCAGCAATCGCTTTCACTTCTTTGTCGTTCAACCAGGCGAGGCGTTTTTTCTTGCTGCGCAGGTTAAAGAACAATTTACGTTGAGCTTTGGTGGTGGCGACTTTTACTATGCGCCAGTTACGTAATACATACTCGTGTATTTCAGCACGTATCCAGTGCACCGCGAACGATACCAGTCTGACTTTTACCTCAGGGTCAAAGCGTTTGACTGCTTTCATCAGGCCCACGTTGCCTTCCTGTATCAGGTCAGCCAGTGGCAGGCCGTAGCCGTTGTAGCCGCGAGCGACTTGAATCACAAAGCGCAGGTTGTGCAGTACTAGCTGCTTGGCCGCGTCGAGATCCTCGTTATCGCGATAGGCGATTGCTATAGCTTGCTCTTCTTCTCTGCTGAGAACCGGCAAGGCATAGGCGCCTTGTATATAGCTTTCGAGGTTGGCTGTAGAGACAACCAGATTGCCATTAAGGGTTAAATTATTAGTCATATTGTTTACCTCCCGTAGTAGGTTTTGCATGTGCTCATTTTAGCACTCTCCATGTAAGAGTGCTAATTTATTCGATAGTTCGGGAATTATTGTAAGTAACTGAATTTATTGTATATATATATTCTTTAAAGTGGATTTCACGGTGATCCACGTCGCAGTAACCGCTGCCAAGACAGTAATAACAGGCAAATATAAGCGTGTTTTTCGGCCTATTTTGAGCTCAAAAGTACTCTCATAGCCACTGACCAGATCCGCTAAAGCCGGGCTAATAGCGGAAAAGATCAGACTTATTAGTAACAAGGCCAATAGAGAGCCGATAAAACACAATATCAGGGCCTGATAAACAAAGGGTCTGATGATATAGCCGTCAGTACCACCGACCAGTTTGGTTACTTCAATCTCTTCACGGCGTCGCAAAATCTCCAGGCGCGCATTATTCATTAGTACCAGACACACCAGTGCCAGAAACAGGATGGCGACAATCGTCACCAGCGTGCGCATGAACTTGCCCAATTGCGCAATGCGCTGTAAATATTCAGAATCCAGTCGCGCCTGATCAACTTCACTGTAGCTTTCCAGCTCTTGGGCTAGCGATTCTATAGCCGGATTCTCGAGAGTGGTCGCAGCGGTGAGTATTAGCGTGGTCGGTAACGGGTTGTCTGTCAGTGCGTCCAGTGTGTTTCCAAATTCGGATTTTTCGCGCAGGCTAGCCAGTGCAGCATCCGGGTTAATTTGTTCGAGCTTGATAATGCGTTCATCATTGGTGAGTTGGTTAACCAAGCCCATGATGGTTTCATCAGCGCTGTTCATTTTTAGAAAGACATTGATTTTGCGTTCGCCTTCAATTGAGATATTGCTCTGCTGCATTTGCTCCAGAGTAGATAGTAGAAGTCCGGGTAAACACAAGGCAAGAGCAATCGAGAAGATGGTCAAGAGCGATGTGAAGGGTTGTGCCAATGTTTGCTGCACCGCTTCGCGAAGACCACTACTTTGATGCCGCAGGATATCAGAGAGGTTAGACATCGACTTCTTCACTATGAGCAGCAGAGTCAGATACCAGCCGCGCTTCTTTTAACTCAACCTGTCTTTTGGCAAAGCTTTCCATGATGGCTTGATCATGGCTGGCAATAATAACGGTCACGCCTACATCATTGAATTCCTGAAACAGTTTCATGATGTCCATTGAGAGTTCATGGTCCAGATTACCGGTGGGCTCATCGGCTAACAGGATGCTCGGGCGGCTGACGACTGCGCGTGCAATGCCGACGCGTTGTTGTTGACCGGTAGAAAGCTCAATCGGCATGAACTTGCTACGTTTCAATAAACCGACTTTGTCCAGTGCGGCATCGACCCGGCGTTGAATGACGCTTTGATCGACACCGCTAATTCTCAAAGGTAGGGCTACATTGTCAGCGATGGTGTGATCGGGCAATAGACGGTGGTCCTGAAAAATCATGCCGATGTTACGACGGTAATACGGTATGGAGTGTGCAGGTAGATTCGAGACCACCTTGTCATTGAGGGAGATCTTGCCGCGGGTGGGTCGTTCGATTAATGCCAGTAGTCGCAGCAGGGTGCTTTTGCCGGCGCCGGAATGGCCGCTGAGAAACACCATCTCGCCTTTATCAATACTCAGATTGATATCCAGCAGCGCTTCCTGACCACCAGGATAACGCTTGCCAAGATGTTTTAGCTCAATCATCGACCGAGAGTAAGGCGTTAACGAAATCTCTTGCTATAAAAGGGCGCAAGTCTTCGAGTTGCTCTCCGACCCCGATATAACGAATCGGTAAACCAAGTTTGCTGGCAATGGCAAATAGAACGCCGCCTTTGGCGGTACCATCCAGTTTGGTAATAGCCAGGCCGGTTACGCCGATTTCTTTGTGGAACTCTTCGGCTTGTTTGATCGCGTTTTGTCCGGTACCGCCATCCAGTACCAGCAGGGTCTCATGTGGTGCGCTGTCGTCGACTTTGTTGATGACCCGTTTCACCTTTTTTAATTCTTCCATCAGGTTGCTTTGCGTGTGTAAGCGTCCCGCGGTATCGGCTATGAGTAGATTAGCTTGTTTGGCGCGTGCCGACTCCATAGCATCAAAACAAACTGAGGCGCTATCGCTACCACTTTGTTGGGCAATTACGGTGACGTTATTACGTTCACCCCAGGTTTGCAGTTGTTCCACCGCAGCGGCGCGAAACGTGTCGCCGGCAGCCAACATCACTTTATTGCCAGCCTGACTGAATTTATTAGCGAGTTTGCCGATGGTGGTGGTTTT
>CALISW010000096.1 GCA_938041655.1 uncultured Thiotrichales bacterium
TACTCACCAGCACTAGCTGGAAGTGGGTTGTGCCATATTTGTGCCATGAATCTTTATCCCGACCAGAGTGATTGTTACTCCAGGGGCGTTCAGCGCAATTACACACCTAAGAAACTGACCAGGTGTAAGATCACTAGGTCGTGAAACGACATTTCTTGGTGTCTTGCTTGGTTTGGCTACAAGGCGTTTATTACACCGGTGGTTTTCCATAAAAAAGTATCGAGACATGTTCGGCTTCTGCAAAGAATAACCAGCGCTCTATTAGTAACGCCACAATTAAACAGATACTAGCAAGCACGATTAAGCCTGCTTGGAGCAACGTAGAGGCCATGGTAGCGCTAACTAAGAGTATGGTAGGGATAGCTGCTCCGAGTGCTAATGTAATAACACGTAGCTTCACTGCGTGTTTACGAGCGACAACAAACCCCATTTCTTTTTGCACATAATTTTTTGATGTGTGTGGCGCATCGAGTGGAGTGACTTTGCCGAATTGACCCAAGCCGGTTGCACTTTCAATGGTACTGTTTGGGTCCTTGTTATCAAGGGTCTTCCAATAGAAGAATTTAACTCCCCAGCTGATTATGACTAATACTCCGACCGGCAAGAGTAAGTTTGAGTGAGGATTGTTACTGCAGGCAGCAATAGCTAAATATAATAGTGCGCCACTACAAACAGCGAAGAGTAAATACTGAACGGGCACTAGTGGGTGGTGCCAGCGTGGAATAGGTTTGAGTGAGGCATAAATCATAGAAGTACTAAAGACTGTAACTATCGCAAGAACGATGATCGCCAAAGATGTAGTGCTAAATAATAGCTTATGGTCAGATTCAAACCATGAAAAATATAGATACAGAGTCAATGGTATATAGGTAAGTACAGCAAACACACCTTCACGGCTTAGCCAGGAAGAGCGCCATTGTGAAAATGCGCGCCAGGCTCGTTCAGGGTGACCTAAGTGGGCCGTAGAGCTTAACAGGCCAGCTGTAATCAGACAAAACGCTAGCAGGCCCGATATTCTGAAATCTAATGAGGTAGTGTTTGTTAAACCAGTTAGCTGTGCCAGTCCCAGCATAACTAACAAGCCATAACCAGCACCGGAAGCAACAGTGAAGAAAATGATGGAATACGCTGGCAACATAATTTTGTTTCAGGTTTAGCGAGTTAATAGTTTGTCTACCCAGCCTAGAAAGCCTTCGCTGGGTATTTTGAGTTCTGGCGAGCTTATGGATGCCTGATTGGCTTGCACAGGTTTTTCTTCCAATACCTGTTTTTCTCGAGGGGGCAGATATTTCCACGTCGGGTTGCAGCCGGACTCTGGCATTAAATCGAATCCGCCACGTTCTTTCGTCAGTTTTGAAACGTTGGATTCCGGGTCTGCAAAGTCGCCAAAGTGTCGGGCGCTAGTCGGGCAGGCACTGACACAAGCCGGTTGCCTGCGTTCAGGTTCGATGTTCTCGTTGTTGACTCTGTCCACGCAGAGCGTGCATTTTTTCATGATGCCATCGTCTTCATCAAACTCGCGGGCACCGTAGGGGCAGGCCCAGGAGCAAAGCTTGCAACCGATACAGGTATCAGGGTTTACCAACACAATGCCATCTTCTTCGCGTTTAAACGAAGCGCCGGTTGGGCAGACAGTAACGCAATCTGGAGTTTCACAGTGCAGGCAGGCACGCGGGAAATTAACAGTGCGGTCGGGTTTGCCATTTTCTCCTTTTACTTCATAGCTGTGAATTCTATTAAACCAGACACCGTCAGGCTCGGCAGCATACGGTTTGTTGTCGGTTAGTGGTGCTGAGTAACCGCCGGTATTCCACTCTTTACAGCTCACCGCGCAGGCCTGGCAGCCAACGCAAGTATCAAGATCAATAACCAGTCCGAGTTTTTTCCCGGTTTTGAGCGGGAGCATGGTCATTGTTTAGTTTTCCTGCGCCAGTCATTTAAGGGAAGAAAGGCTTCTCCGTAGCGAAGTTTGTTGGGTCGTTTAATTAAATTGGGTGGTGCTTTAGGCGTGATACTGACATCATTTTCGGGCGCATCTGCTTTGCTGATTTTAACGCGTAGATCAAACCATGCCGCTTGTCCGGTAATGGGGTCTGAGTTACCGAATTTCCCATTCGGTAACAGGTCGTTGATCAGGTCGTTTAAGAGCATGCCTTTAGAGCTTTCTTCAGCATCCTCGCTTAAATTCCACGCGCCTTTGCGTTTGCCAATTGCATTCCAGGTCCAGACGGTATTCGGATTACAGCCATTCATGGTGCGTATTTGTGCCCGTATTTTTCCATTGTGACTTTCTAGCCACGCCCAGTCGTCATCTTTCAGGCCAGACTTTTTGGCAACCTGTTCGTGGATGTATAAGCGATTCCAGCCGTGTATTTGTCGTAACCATGCATTTTGTGAGCCCCACGAGTGGTACATCGCCATAGGTCTTTGGGTAATGGCGTGTAATGGGAATTCATCATTGTCAGTTTGTTGTTCTTCTAGCGGCGCGTACCAAAAGGGGAGTGGGTCAAAATAGGTGCTCAGTCGTTCACGATTCTTTTCTGGCGCAGGTGTGTCTCCACGCCCAAGGCCTGCAAGTCGAAATTTTTGCAAAGTTTCAGAATAGATTTGTAATACGATTTGATCAGCATTCCCCAGCCAACCCATACGTTGTGCGTATTCCAAATAACCCTTGTTCGCATGTTTATTATATTGATGTGATTCGGGCATCTGGTATTCCCAAAAAGAACCATTATCAATGTAGTTGTTTATTTGTTCAGCGTTAGGTTTGCCACGGCCATGTTTGTCAGCATTTTCACCGCGCCAGCCGGCTAACGATCCTATGCCATCGACACGTTCATGATTTTCAATGTAGTCAGGGTAGCCGCCAGGATATTTTTTGGTATTGTTATCATTGACGAATTCAGACAAGCCCAACATTTCACCGAGATTGATCAGGATGTCCTGAAAGGGTCTGACATTTCTGTCGAGCTCTAGCACCGGATGTCGAATGGCATCAGCAGGACCTTCGGCAGTGCTAATGGGGCGGTCTAATAGGCTAATACAATCGTAGCGTTC
>CALISW010000097.1 GCA_938041655.1 uncultured Thiotrichales bacterium
TTGTTATGTACTTCGCGCGCAACTCTCCAATTGGTTTATTGATGATGATGTTGACGTCATTGTAACTACCGGCGGTACTGGTCTGACCGGTAGAGATGGCACACCTGAAGCGGTGGCACCGTTGCTTGACAAGACCATTGACGGTTTTGGTGAAATGTTCAGAATGTTGTCGTGGGATGAGATCGGCACTTCTACTTTGCAATCGAGAGCTTTAGCTGGAGTTGCGAACGGCACTTATATCTTCTGTTTGCCCGGTTCAAATAATGCCTGTGCAACTGGGTGGGATAAGATCATTGAAGCGCAACTCGATAGTCGCACCAAGCCATGCAATTTACCGATGCTTATACCCCGATTGAAAGAGAGTTAGTACCCGCTTAAATTAGGCCGTTTTCAGTTTTTCTGCATTGCTATCAACGCGAGCAATCTTGATATTGCGATAGGCAAACAGCAGCGTCATAAATGGGCTGATCAAACAAAAGAACGCAAATGGAGCATAGCTCATAGTAGCTACTCCCAGTACGCCAGCGTGGTAAGCACCACATGTATTCCACGGTACCAACACAGAAGTCACTGTGCCGGAATCTTCCAGGGTACGACTTAAATTCTTCCGATCAAGACCGCGTTCATCGTAAGCATCATTAAACATTCCAGCAGGTATGGTCACTGCCAGGTATTGGTCAGAGGTAGTTACGTTTGATAATACACAGGTGCCAGCAGTTGCCGCGACCAGATCACCATCAGACCGAACCAGTGAAATCAGTGCCTGAGTTATACGTTGCAAGAAACCTGCGCTTTGCATAACGCCGGCAAAAATCATGGCGGTGATGATCAGCCAGATCGTATTAAGCATGCCAAACATGCCACTCGAGGAAAGCAGATCATCTACAGCAGCATCACCCGTTACGACGGCGGTATCGCCATACATAGTGTGCATGATGGTTTTGTAATTGAGGAAGCTTTCATAGCCCAGTTCTTTGCCGGTTTCTTGCAGCAAGGGGTACTGAAAAATAAAGGCGAAAACACCACCGAGAATTGATCCCACAAAAATCGCCGGTAGCGCCGGCACTTTTTTGATAATCATAATTATCACCGCAATGGGTACCAGCATTAGCAGCGGATTGATATTGAAGCGTTGATCGATGGCATTTTGAATGTGGCTTACATCTGTTGCCGAGCTTGAGTCAACCACAAAGAAACCCATCAATAAATATATAACCAACGCAATACCGATGGAGGGTAAGGTGGTAATCGTCATATATCGAATATGAGAAAACAACTCAACGCCGGACGCACCAGCAGCCAGATTGGTTGTATCAGATAGCGGCGATAGTTTGTCGCCAAAATAGGCGCCGGATAATATTGCTCCGGCGATCATACCTGGATGAACTCCAAGCGTAATACCAATACCCATCAGTGCGATACCAACAGTAGCAGCAGTTGACCATGAAGAACCCGTTGCCAGTGATACGACTACACTGATTAGACAGGCAGCCAGTAAAAAATAGCTGGGTTGTAGTATCGATAAACCGTAATAAATCATTGCTGGCACAATGCCACTAAGTAACCAGGTACCCGAAAGAGCGCCGACCATCAGCAGCAAGAGAATTGCTGGCGTAGCTATCCTGATGCTATCGAGTATGCCTTCTAGAATTTGATCCCAGCGTAATCCATGCAGCATGGCCAATACCGAACCAATGGCGGCGGCAAATATCAGGATAAGTTGGTTGGACCCGCTTAAAGCATCGTCACCAAAAATATAGACATTTACCATCAGCATCAGCATGAGTGCCAATAACGGAACCAGTGATATAAGCAGGCTTGGGTTTTTTTGTGATGCTGGCATAGTATTTTCCACGCTTAGGTGGCTCTATCCTACCTGCAGCGCGAACTTCAGGCTACTGCTGAAATTCGTAAGGATTGCCCAGAGAGAGAATTTGGCACAGTTCATCCAGAGCCGAGCGGGTTTCATTGATTAGATCCGGATCAGCGAGATCAGCTGGTGCCAGTGATTCGCGATAATGTTTCACTACCCAGCTTTCGAGTTGCTGATGGAGTGCAGGCGTATAGAGAACGTTCGCGCCAAGTGAATCAAGTTCAGCTTCAGTTAAAACCACGCGCAGTCTCAGGCACGCTGGTCCGCCACCGTTACGCATACTCTCACGTAAATCAAAATAGTGAACTTTGGAAATACCCGCATTGTTTATTATTAGCTCATCCAGGTATTCACGAACGCTGTCTGTCTGCTCAGATTCAGTTGGCGCAATCAGTACTTGTCCGTGCTCGGTATTAACCAGCTGACTGTTAAACAAATAGCTGCTAACCGCATCGCTCACTGATACCTGTTGCTCTGGCACACTAATACTCAGTAATTCAGTTTCAGCCAACCCGGATTGCAATTGTTTGAGCATTTCATCGGTTTGCTGAAACGCTTTCTCATGAAAGAACAACAGATTCAGGTTACCTACAGCAATTACATCGTTATGAAATACACCGGCATCGATCACAGCGGGATTTTGTTGTGCAAAGATCGCTCTATTACCCAGCTGGTGATGTTCGGCTATCGTTTGGCTGGCTTGCAGTGTTTGTCTGGCGGGGTAACGTTGTGGACCTAGTGCAGGATTATTCTGATCGACTCCGTAGATAAATAATTCCACACCACTGTCACCATACTCTCCACAAAAACGGGTGTGGTTAGCAGCGCCTTCATCGCCCATCTCGCTACTATTTTCAAGCGCTGGATGTACAACAAATAGCTCCGGATTAGAAAATATGGTCGATAGCACTTTTGTCGTAACCGGTGCTTCCATATTTCGGTGCGGCATACTGACCAGGTTTGCCGGAGTGATATGTGTTTTTCCATCACTGCAATCCGCTGCAGGCGAGATGGTTGCCGCATTGGCAACCCACATCGAAGATGCTGAGCAACAAGCTGCCGCTTGTTCCGGCATTTTTTTCCAGGCAGCTTCCCAGATTTGTTGATCGGTGCCGGTCAGGCCCAGTTTTTTCAAAGTGGGAATATGTGGGCGTTCCTGGGGTGGCAGCACGGCTTGGGGAATTCCGAGTTCATACAAGGCACGCATTTTTTCCAGCCCTTGTAGCGCGGCTTTTTGTGGTGATGATGTCAGTGCTTTATGTTTGGCCGAGGCAACATTACCAAAAGAGAGTCCGGCGTAATTGTGGGTTGGTCCGACCAGGCCATCAAAGTTAACTTCCTGTGCAGTCACAAAGACAATCCCGGACTGAGCGTCTCCGGCAGACTGAGTGATTCTTCAATCACACTGGCGACCGGGTAGGCGCAATAATCAGCAGCATACCAGGCACTCGGGCGATGATTGCCACTGTTGCCGCTACCACCAAAAGGGGCGGCGCCACTGGCGCCTGTGGTCGGCTTGTTCCAGTTAACAATACCGGCACGACTGAGACGATAAAATTGTTGCCAGTCAGTTTCGGTGTCACTTAATAAACCTGCCGCCAGACCATAACTGGTGTTATTTGCTTCCCTAATAGCCTCTTCAAAATCTTTGACGATGTTAATTTGCAACAGCGGGCCAAAGAACTCTTCGTCATCTGTTTCATTACTATCTGTCATATCTATGATGCCCGGTGTTAGATAGGGCAGGTCTGGTTGTGGTCGTGTCATTGCTAGCAATGACTGTCCACCTTGTTCAATGAGTTGCTGTTGCGCCTGTAGTAAATGCTCAGCGGCGGCATTGCTAATCAGCGGGCCGAAGAAGACTTCATCTTTTGGATCACCAACAATAATTTGGTTGGATACTTCAACCAGACGTTTGATTAAAGCATCTGAATTTTCATCTTTTACAATGATTAAACGTCTGGCGCATGTGCAGCGCTGCCCGGCACTAATAAAGGCCGACTGAATAATGTTATACACCGCAGCATCAATATCACTGACAGTACTGACAACTAATGGATTATTGCCACCCATCTCCAGAGCCAGAATTTTCCCCGGCGTTTCAGCAAACTGACGACTTAAGATATTGCCTGTGTTGGAGCTGCCAGTGAAAAACAAACCGTCTATACCCGCGTGACTCGCTAGTGCTACCCCGGTGTCTTTTTCACCGGTGACCAAGTTCAGTACACCAGCCGGTAAACCGGCCTGATCCCAACAGCGAGTCATCATTTCTGCCACTGCGGGGGTGAGTTCGCTGGGTTTGTAGACCACCGTGTTGCCGGCGATCAGTGCTGGTACGATATGACCATTGGGCAAATGGCCGGGGAAATTATACGGGCCAAACACTGCCACAACACCATGAGGTCTATGGGTCAAGAGTCTTTGCCCTGCACCCATCTCTTGGGCTTCAGTCGGGGTACGTGCCGCGTAAGCGTTAATCGATAAATCGACTTTTCCAATCATGGTGGCGACTTCGGTTTTACTCTCCCATAGCGCTTTACCAGTCTCGTCACTGATACAAGTAGCAAGGGTATCGGCATTTTCCTTCAGAACGCTTTGGTACTTTGTAATGACAGTCAGACGTTGTTTCAGATTTTTTTCTGCCCAGGATGGAAAAGCGTTACGGGCACTTTGTATAGCACTGTCTATTTCAATTGACGTAGCCGAAGTGCCATTCCAGAAAGTTTTATTGTTTGCCGGGTTAATTGAAACGAGCGGTTTACCGTTTCCGGCCAACCATTTGCCATTGATATACAAGTGACCGTTCAAATTCATGGTTTACTCCGGAGTGGAATGCGACTGATTTCATCATTGGCGTTGATGCGTAGTTGATCGAGTTGGGCTGGAGATAAGTACAACTCGTCATCTTCAAGAGAAGCTTCAGCCATGATGATGCGATAGTCTTTCAGTCTGCGATTACTCACGAGGCAGGTTTGTTGCTCACTGCTTGTATTTTGCTTGGTGGTTATCTGACATAACTTCGCTAGTCTGACCGATTCGATTTGGTCCAGTTTGCATTGGATGGTCGGCCCACCATCAAAAATATCGATGTAATTATTATGATGAAAACCCTCTTTCTCGAGCATTTTTAACGCAGGCACAGAATACTTGTTTGGTTTGGCAACGACTTCCTGAGCTTCTTTGCTGAGTAGGTTAATGTGGATCGGGTCTTTTGGCATCAAGTCGGCAATAAACTGGGTGCCGTTGACCGCACTCATAAAATCGGCTTCAGTAAAGGGCAGGTCGAAGAAGTGTTGACCAATTGCATTCCAGAAGGGGGAGATTCCTTCATCATCAATCCAGCCTCTGATCTCGGCAAAGACATGGTCACTAAAGTGCTCACGAAAGTCGTAAAGCATTAAGTAGCGGCAGCAGGATAAAAAGCGGCCTGCTTCAGGGTAGTCTTGATTGCGGCGGTATTCTTGTTGTAAAAATAATGAAGCTAGTTCGGTCATGCCGGTAAAGTCATTCACCAGATGCAATACTCGCGTATCGGCCGTAATCCCGAGTTCAACCGAACGCATAATATTGCGCGAGACTTTATAACTGTAAAAAGGATGTGACATGCCCACCGCGGCAAAGATGGCGCAGGTACCCATCACTTGATCATGGCTTTCATCTACCAGTACCAGTTGAAATATTTCGTTGCCACGTTGCTCAACCTTGCCAGAGAAGCTGGCTTCGGTTGCCTTTAATTTGTTTTCCCAGGAACTTAGATCATGAGGCATGGAAGTCATACCTTCACCCATCATGGTTGACAGGTTCATCATTTGATCGAGGTCAGTGAGTTTGGCAGCGCGAATCAACATCAAGACTGACTCCTCATATAGTGCTCGAATGAATCCATTTGATTGAGTTTTTCCAGTAACAGATAACTGAGTTTGCTGCGTTCGGTGAGGCTGTCGAGTAACATAAATTCATCTTCAGTATGAATTGCGCCACCGCGAACACCGAGGGTATCGATATTAGGTAAACCGGCAGCGGCAAGGTTATTTCCATCACAACAACCACCGGTAGCTTGATGTTTGATTTCAAAACCCAGTTGTTCACTGCATTCGCTCAATAGAGTAAAGAGCGCCTTGATTTCGGGACTGAAGTCTTTAGGTGGTCTGGTCAAACCGCCATGCAGTTCGGCGCTATAGCCATCTTCAGCGTTAATGTTGACGATGATCTCTTTGAGTTGGTTTTGTATCCAGGTTTCATCTTCGCTTGTTTCGGTGCGCACATTAAAGTGGCAAATTGCCAAGTCGGCGACAGAGTTGACCACGGTACCGCCGGTGATTGTACCCAGATTACAGATAATCGAATCACGTTTTTCGTTCAAGCCGTGTAGAGCCTGCATAGCCAAGGCAAGCTGTGCGATGGCATTTCTACCGAGATTAAATTCACGTCCGGCGTGTGCTGCTTTACCATGCACTACCAGTGAAAAATTACCTGAGCCTTTACGCGAGCTGACCATAGTGCCATCTGCCAGTGCCGGCTCATAAACCAGCCCGATTTCCGAGTGTGTGGCCAGCTTGGCGATAGTCGCTCGAGAACCGTGCGAGCCCAGCTCTTCATCGGCGTTGATCAGCACTTCCCAGCCGAGCTGAGGGTCAGAGGTGAATTGCTCGTAGGCTTTTAACGCCGTTAACATGCACAACAGGCCACCTTTCATATCGGCGACGCCGGGTCCATGAATGGTGTTGTCGTCAATTTGTGCGGGTTGTTGAAAGGCAGAGTCCGCTGGAAAAACAGTGTCCATGTGACCGACCAAGAGTATTCTACGTTTTGCCTCTGGTCGCTTTAGACAATGCAGCATCCGACCATACTGTTTTTCCTCTACTACACCGTCAGCACGAACTATCTGATAGCTGTCCGCAGTAATGCTTTCAACGCTATCACTAACCTCGGCATATGCATCCGCAAGAGTTTGGTGCATGTTCGCCAGACCGTCCAGATTGTGACTGCCGGAATTGATGCGGCTCCACTGCATTAAACGTTGCTGCAGTGATGATTGTTGTGCATCTATCCAGGCAAGCGCCTCACTCATGCTTCTGCTACGAGTTCGTCACAGACATCGGCAATAGTTTGTAGTGCCAGATCAGCTTCGGCGGTAGAAATATTCAGTGGTGGCAGCATACGTACCATGTTGTTGCCACCTTTAGCCAGCAACAATCCTTTGGCGCGCGCACCTAACAGCAGCTTGGTGTTTTCAACCTTACACTTCAGGCCAATCATTAACCCCAGACCACTGGTAGATTCCAGTACAGTCGGGTAACGATCAATTAACTTATGCAGTCCGTCTTGCAGGTATTGACCACGTTGCACAACGCTGTCGAGAAAACCATCGGCATGCATTAAATCCAGTACCGCATTGGCCACAGCAGTAGCCATTGGATTACCGCCAAAGGTTGAGCCGTGCGTACCAAAAATCATGGCGTCACCGACTTTTTTGTTCGTCAGACAAGCACCGATAGGGAAGCCACCACCCAGGCCTTTTGCCAGAGTCATAATATCTGGCGCAATATCATAATTCTCATAGGTGAAGAGTTTGCCAGTGCGACCAAACCCACATTGCACCGAATCATGGATCAGCAAAGTTCCGGTAGAGTCACAAAGGTCTCGAATGCCTTGCATATACTCCTGGGTCGCAGGACGAATGCCGCCTTCACCTTGTACCGGCTCCATAATGATAGCTGCAGTTTTATCAGTGACGGCTGCGGCTAACGCATCAAGGTCACCATACTCAACTTGATCAAAGCCCAAATCACCTTCAAAGAAACCATCGCAGTGGGCGGGAACTTTGCACGCTGCTACTGTGCTTATAGTGCGGCCGTGAAAAGCACCCTTGAGACTAACGATGCGCATGCGCTCGGTAGCACCATTGCTATGGTGGTATTTGCGTGCCGATTTAAAGGCACACTCGACCGCCTCCGCACCTGAATTGGCGAAAAACACATGATCTGCAAATGAATGCTGAGCTAGTCTTTGTGCCAGACGTTCGCCGTTGCCAATACGAAACACATTGGAGGTGTGCCACAGTTCGTTGGCCTGCTTGGTCAGAGCTTCAACCAGGTAGGGATGACAATGACCAAAGGAATTGACCGCAATACCTGCCATAAAGTCGAGATATTTATTACCTTCCTCGTCATAAATAAAAGAGCCTTCACCACGGACAGGTAATAGTTCGGGTGGGGAGTAGGTAGGCATCATTGCTTCACGCACGGTAATTTCCTTATTTGCTGATAAATTGACGAAATAATATTGAAAGCCTAGCAAATAATGATTGAATTGGCTGTTTTCTTTTACGCATTTACAATAGATAAAATACCAAAATTGTTAATTCATGAAATATAATTTTGTCTAATTGTCTGAAATTAATTAGACTAGTCGCTATAAAATAACTGCTATTACCTTTAATTGGGTATATAGCCAAATAATATACAAACACAGGGCAATGCTATGCGTAAAGGTAGCCAAATAGATCAAACCGATCTGAATATACTGAGTCAACTTCAGTCTGACGGGAGAATTACGAACCAGGATCTGGCCGAAAATGTCAGTCTTTCGCCCAGCTCCTGTCTGCATCGGGTTAGAAGACTCGAAGAACACGGCTTTATTAGCTCTTATCACGCCAATTTGAATTTAAAAAAACTGGCCAGTAGCATCACCTGTTTTATGAGCCTGAGTTTCAAGGATCACTCAACCGAGTTGTTTAAGGAATTTGATTTGGCTATCAACAATATGCCGCAAGTTCTTGAATGCTATTCAATCAGTGGCGAATTTGATTATTTACTCAAGATCATCGCCAGCGATATGGATGAGTATGTGAAATTTTCCGAAGCATTGGCTGATACTCTGAGTGCACCGATTAAAATGAGTACGCATGTGGTGATGACCGAGAACAAGATGAACGCCGGTTTTCCTTTAGCGCAACTGGTAGAGATTTAAACGTTCAAATGCTGCACCCACTTGCAGCACTTTTTGTTCGGTAAAAGCACCAGCGAAAATAGACAAGCCTACCGGCATGTCATACGCATAACCCATCGGCACCGTCAGGTGTGGATAACCAGCAATTGCTGAGTAGCTTGAATAGCCGCCGAGAAATTTATCCCCCAGTTGAAAATCAAGCACCCAGGCTGGCGCGCCGGTGGGTGTGATCAAGACATCTAGGCGATGTTTATTGATGGCGTCATTGATAGTAGTCTGAGTATGCTCTTGTAGGCGATGTCTCAAACGGCTGGTTGCACCCTTGTCAGTCAATATGCCCTGCGCTTTTATAAAAATACTTTGATCAAACAATTCCAGTTCTTCGCTGGCATTGTTCTTATTAAGTTGTATCAATTGCTCCAAGGTCAGGTTTTTGTGCTGGTTGGGTAGCCTCGCCAAGTACTGGTTTAAAGCCGGTTTGAACTGTTGTAATAACAATTGATAGGTCTGCTGATCAAACTCGGGCCAGGCTTTAAACTCGAGCTGGTCAATGATCACCGCACCTTCGGCGCGTAGTGCGGCGATACTTTGTGCCAATAATTGGTCAACCCCATTGTGATAACCACTATAGGTTCTAACCACGCCGATGCGTACGCCAGCCAGAGTCTTTTGCAAGTTGTCTGAATAATTACCCTGATAGTTGGTGCTGGTGTTGGAGAGGGGATCACGCGCATCATAGCCACTCATTACTTGTAACAATAACGCACTGTCAGCCACACTTCTGGTAATCGGTCCTGCTGTATCCTGACTGGGTGAGATGGGGATAATATGCCTGCGGCTAATCAATCCAATGCTCGGCTTTAGTCCCACGACGCCATTGACATGTGCGGGACACACTATTGAACCATCGGTTTCTGTGCCGATTGCTGCCACCGCCAGCCCTGCCGCTACCGCTACCGCCGAACCTGAGCTTGAACCACACGCACTATTTTTCTGGTTATGAAAATTCCGGGTCAGCCCACCAACCGCACTCCAGCCAGAGTAGGAAGATTCAGAGCGAAAATTAGCCCATTCGCTTAAGTTGGTTTTGCCCAAAATAATCGCACCGGCTTGACGTAGTTTGGCGACTACTGGCGCGTCACGACGGGTGTAGTTATCTTTGAGCAAGCTTGAGCCAGCAGTGGTCGGCTGCTCACCCGTTTCAATATTGTCTTTAATTAACACCGGAATGCCGTGCAGCAAGCCAGGTCGCTTACCGGCAGCCAGATATTCATCTCTGGAGGCGGCAAGCTTTAAGGCATCGGGATTGGTCGCTATAACGGCAGAAAGTTCAGGATTGAGTTGCTCTATTCTTTGTAGATAAAACCGGGTCAGTTCTACAGCTGTCAGCTCACCATTAATCATGGCTTGTCGTAATGCCTGGATAGAACCGGACAACAGTAATGGGTGATCTGTAATGACTCTGGATTTAGCAGGCACGGAACTCCCGCTGCTACAGCCGGTCAGTAACACAATGAGTAAGATTAAAACCTGCCGCAAATCAACTACCTTCAATTATTTGCGTTAGATAGTACCACTATGACACTACAGTAACTGTCGAATAGGCTAAACTCTCATCACTAACTATTTATCTCGCAGGATGCGATGCTTGATCGTAAATATTTAACC
>CALISW010000098.1 GCA_938041655.1 uncultured Thiotrichales bacterium
CAAGGCAATCTGGGCCGCAGTCAGGGCTTCCATTTCAACCCCAGTTTGCCCCTGTGTCTCAACAGTGGCAATGCTCTTAATCGCATTTTGAGCACGCTCTATCTCAAACCTCAGATCAACTTTGGTAATTAATAGCGGATGACAGAGCGGAATGAGATCTGGCGCACGTTTTGCCGCCATAATCCCAGCCACCCGCGCAATTCCCAGTACATCGCCCTTTTTGTGTTCGCCACGCTCAATTAGCTCAAGCGTTGCAGCCTGCATGATAATTTTTCCTGAGACAATAGCTTGGCGTCGGGTTGAAGGCTTGGCGGATATATCTACCATATGCGCTTCACCCTGCTCATTAAAGTGGGATAGTTCTTCAGACATAGCGCCGCTTGAATTACACTAGAGACTCAGGAGAATATCATAACCATGACTATTACAATCAAGTACTTCGCCAGTCTGCGGGAAGCTCAGGGGGTCGCTGAACGTACTTTTAATAGCAGTGAAGTGACTACGGTAGCTGATATTATTGCCCAGCATGAAATGGCTTTTCCTGAAAATACACTGATCTCGGTAAACCAGGTCTATGCCTACCCAGAGACAACACTGAGTAGCGGAGATGAAGTGGCGTTCTTCCCTCCGGTCACTGGCGGCTGATAATGGCTACGATTTTGATCCGGATTGATAGCACCCCCATCTCTGCCTGGCAGTTACTTGATCAGTTCGAACAAGAACATCTGGCGGACAATAAACTGATTGGAGCATGTTCGGTTTTTACCGGAAAAATGCGTAGCAGCAATCAGGATGATGAAGTAGTCACGATGACGCTGGAACATTATCCTGGCATGACCGAACAACAAATACGCACACAGGTTGATGCAGTCATTTCAGAGCATCCTGTAGATGCCTGTTTAATCCATCACCGCGTAGGTGAAGTCAAACCAGGTGAGACACTAGTACTTTGTGCGACCTGGTCTGCTCACCGGGCGCAATCGTTTCGAGCCTGTGAAGAAATATTTGAAGGGCTTAAATCTACAGCGCCTTTCTGGAAAAAAGAAACACTAAAGAATGGCGATATTCGTTGGGTGGAAACCAATACAAAAAACCCGCGACCCTGAAAACAGGACCGCGAGCTTTAGGACTACAGCAACCAGTATCTAACGTTGTTCGATGACCGCTCCTTTCTTCACGGTCATATCCAGACCCAGATCATTCAAAGTAGTAGCGGTTAACAAGTTGATCAAGTTAGCAGCCTCATTTCCACTCCCGCCAGTGCTGGCTCCCATCTGAACGTCTGGCACCCACTTCTGTTTACCAAACTCCTGAGCAAAGCGCGCCATCACGGTGGTGTAGGCATCCAATTTTTGTTGCAAGGCACCGTCTGCGTTTAACACCAGACGCTTGTACTCAGCATCACCTTCACCACGCAATATTTGCTCTTGCTTGTATTCTGCTGCAGCCAGTTTTTTCTGCTCCGCTTCAAGTTTCTGTTGCTCTGCTACCGATACTTGTCGCTCGGCGGCGATAACGGCAACTTCCTTGGCGCGTTGGGCATCAACCACGTCTTGCTCTTTCTCTACTTCTTTTTGATAGCGAGCTACAGTAACGTTTTTCTTACCCTGTTCTTCAGCGGTAATTGATTCTTGCTTGGCCTGCTCGGCTTGCGCCTTGGCGGTAATAATCGCCATAGTCGCTTCACGCTTGGTAGCAATCTGCTGCAAGGTCTTGGGCTCGAAATCCCAATCTGTGACCTGGAAGCCTGGCACGCTAATCAAGTAGTCTCGAAAGTCACTACTGTAAGTTCTAGGCATACCTGCGTTGTCATAAACGATGACCGGGATACTGGTTAAGATTTTCTGGCCGGTGCCTTCTTGTTCCTGATACACCTCTTTCAGCTCAGTCACAAATTTGCCGTTCTTGATTTGTTGCATCGCCCAATCGGTATAGGTGCCACGTTTAACCGCATAGGCATCTTCTGAGGTCATCAAACCTGCAGTCAGGTTCATGGCTTCTTCGGTTACCGGCTTGAGAAGCTTTTGGGCAACGCCTGCATTGGAACGAAAGTCCTTATGCAACTTGAGCATCGTGTCTTCGTCATTAGGTAAGGCAAAACGTGCTTTACCGAAAATGGTTCCCGTGCCGCCGTCTTGATAACGTACAGCAATACCCTGCTGATCCAGAGTCGCGCTTACTTCAGCATCATTCTTGTCGAAGTCGAAGGTGATTACATCGTTATACTCTTCGGTAATTCCGAACATTTGCAGGTAGATTCCCGGTGTAAATTTTACAAATAATTTACCGGTAGGAAACTGCACCACGGTGCGATGGCCAGCGTCATTAATGCCAAACATCATGGGTACTACAAAAAGGCAGGCGATGATTAATCCAATCGTGCCGATAGACTTGAACGAATTTTTTATTAAATTCAATATTGCTTTCATTATTCTCTCCGTTTTATTTATCGTCCTAATAAAAATGGGAGCCAAAGATCAGTTTTCAAGTTTTACCGTTTTGAAAACTGTCTCTGAATCCCATTAAGTTAATGATTGTTATTGTTATTTAATTTTCAATATTATTTATTCTGGTCCTTCATATTCAGCTTGTGCTTCGATCAATTGACGCTGAATTCCCATCAATGCATTAGCATAGAAACCAGACAAATCAGATTCCGAAATGATCTCTTTCGGCTCACGCCAGTTGTTGCCGGTGAACAAATTGATAGTGACCTGAATGTCATCGTCATTGAGTACTTGCCCGTTGGCGATACGATTAACTGAGTTGGTAAAGAAGTACTGAATATTTGACCAGTCATCGTGATCTGAAAGAACTTCCAGGGTTGAATTACCATTAACCTCAAAACTGGTTAATACATCAGAAGTATCCCCATCACAGTTGAAATCAACACCTGCCGAACCTGCGCGACCGAAACCTGCAGACTCGGTAATACCCACATTCTCATCCAGATCGATGCTTGAGCCATCTGAATAGTCAATTTTGAAATTCACATAACTACCAAAGGGTGAGTTGGTTAAACCAACATCACAATTAGTATTACTGGTGAATTTGTCAGCATAGTGTCGATCACCTTCATCGTTACCAATATCAGGTAAACCAGCTATCTGGTAGAGATAGTTCATGACACTGATGTAATTTGGCTTGTCATTTAATTCATCATCACCACCGTGACCCAGACCAAGAGAATGGCCAAACTCATGCATGATGGTACCTGCCTGGTTATTAATCAGCTTGTTGGTTTCGAGCGTGTCAACACGACTATGACCCCAGTGACCGATCGTGACCAGAATATCGTTACCCAGAACCTCACTGGCTCCAGATGATCCGAAACTACCAGCGACATAACCTGTACGTGAGTACGCCAGTAACATGTAGTAGAACAATGAACGTCTTTCAACAGCAAGGTATTGAGCTTTGTAGTCCAGCACGCTGGCTACTGAGTTATCGTAAAAATCCACTTCCTCAGCAAATGGTACTGCTTCACCACCGCCTAAATCAAAATCAGCAGGATCAATTCCCGCGCTTTGATCAATACTGTCGCCAGCATCGAAATGGACATGGATACCCTGCGCCAGGAATGCATCCCTGACCTTCTCAAGTGCTTCACGCTGAGGCACCATGCC
>CALISW010000099.1 GCA_938041655.1 uncultured Thiotrichales bacterium
TATTTTTCATACCATCACCTCACGTTTCGTTAACAAACGGTACGAACGCTAATGTGACTTAGAGGTGTAACAAAAAACTTTGCAGACTTTTGCTACGACCAGTCGTCGTACCTGTCTGCTGTTTTTCCGTTTTAGGTATGAACAGTAATTCCTGTACTGGCAACCCGGCGATCATAGTGACTACATCACATTAGACCCGTGGCTTTGCGTCCCTGACTTTCATCAGGTTTGCCCTAAATAACAGCGTGATTGAAGTTACATTTGTCTGACAGTTGGTGACAGTTCTAACCGCTCAATGAGAGATTTTTACCGCTGTGTGGTTACCAATCCTACAAAATCAATTTACTGGTAGGACACAAAGGATAGCCGGTAGCAACAGTAAATAGGTGAACATGATCAGATTTCACGCTCACATAACGTAAACCTCATTACTTATTAACCCCTACAGAATGACCAAGTGTGTAAGACTCTACAAAATTCAGACACAATGTAAATTAAGTTTTACAGTTGATATCGTTCAGATTTTTGTCAATTCCGCTTTAGTTACGATGGGTAAGGTAGTATTGGAATACTAGAAGGCAATGCAATACAAATTACTACTTACTAAAAGCAGGTCTTTATCTAACAGACTTTTTAAGGGGAGTTCAATGCAACAGTTACAACAATCGAGAGCCTGTTTTCTGGCCACACTCATACTGTTTTTTATTACTATTCCAGTTTACGCAGCACCACCTGTCAACCTGTATACCTTCGGCGATTCATATGCGTCTGGTGTAGGTGCTATGCAATACATACCTGAGACAGACATTAACAATATCAATCAGTGTCATCGTGCAGAAACCGCCTATGGGCCATTACTTGCTCGTCGTTTAGGTTTATCACCAGAGAAAAACTTTCATTTTCCTGCCTGTGGTGGAGCAAAAACAGAAAACATATACAACATTGGTCAATGGAATGAAAAACCACAAATTCTGGGTGTGCCAGCAATACCCCGCGGACAAAGAGGAATTGCAACACTGTCAATTGGTGGAAATGATCTTGGGTTCGCGCCAGTCATTACTCACTGCATTACCAGTCTCGAAACAATTAGCGGTGCACCAGCCGATCTGAGCAATCTTAACGACGTTATAGATTGCCAGGACGCAACACCGACCGATGATCCGGGTAGTATTTTTCTACAACAAATCGAAACCAATCTGGAACGCGTGACCTATTCGGTTGCAGAAAATGTCGAGGTCATTCAAAAATATTTAAATAGAAGAGGTGGCAAGGTCGAGCTATTCATTATCGGCTATCCCGAATTATTTAATGACAGGGTTGAAGTATGTGGTAACGGTGCAATAGAGCTGGAACCTGGTTTATATTTTGATGCTTTATTGTCACAAGGTGAGCGTAAATATTTCAATGAGGTTGCGGTCCGACTAAACAAACGTCTCTATAAGGTCGCTAACAATTTCAAGAATGTTCACTATATTGACGTGAATCGATATTTTGAAGGGCACCGCATGTGTGACCCTGATCCGTATATTAATCCTATAACTTTAATGCCGAGCTCAAATACTGCTCATCCCAATGAGATCGGTCACAGAGTTATGTATAAAGTAATTAGTCGACATATTTCTCATTATTTATACCAGAGAACGCCGCTTAGTGTATTTCAACGTCCTTTGACACTACGTTAAAGATAATGCGATGACAGGCGAGAGGCTGCCAATGCCTCCGCCTATTTTTGTGTCAACCAAAGTAACACAAGCTGGAAATAAAATTACATAGGAAGACCATTTATATCAAGCTCAAGCAAATTACCTCCTGCAAACTCTTTAACGGACTCCAGCTGAGTCTCTTTGTCACCGACGATAACGTACACCATTTCTTCCTCATTCAGATAAGTACGAGCCAGCTCACGAAAATCTTCGAGATCCATATTCACCAACACTTTCTGCTGTTCTTCTACAAACCTATTACTCTTGCCAAATTTACTCATGGCATGTAACAAGCCGAGCTTGGCACCTTGACTCTCAAATGCCCGCGTAGTTTCTTTAATTAATTTTTGCTTGATCATCTCAACGTGCTCATCAGTAAATGTCGGCCCGTAGTTCCGCAACATATCGCGAATTAATTCGAGAGACGCCTTGGTAGCATTAGCACGAACACTGGTGCGCAATCGAAATGCCTGAGTATCCTTACCGCTTGAAATACTCGAGTAAGCACCGTAGGTGTAACCTTTTTCAATGCGCAAAACCTGAGCCAAATCACCACTGATACCACCGCCCAGTTTTTCATTAGTAAAATCCAGTTTGTCGGCATCGCCGTCGAGCGTAGACAAAGTCAGCTTACCCACCAAAATGACACTTTGTTTACTATCTGGAACATCAATAAAAAATACCTGCCCGGCATTCTTTTGTACTGGTATTTCTGACTGCGATAAATCCATCTTTTTTGACGGTAAAGCCAGCGCCAGTTGTTGTAACGCTACTTCTGATCGCGCTGGAGATACATCACCAGTAATATGAATTTGGGCCTCGCCGCTAATCATCTGCTGATGAAACGCTTTCAATTCGGATATTGTAGCTGCACTAACCATCTCATTGGTGCCAGTACTTGCCAGACCTCGTGGGTGTTGATCACCGTATAACAAACGATTAAGAGCCAAAGACGCAATCGCATTTGGATTGGCTTCGCTACCTTTTATTGAGGTCAAAGTCGCTTGCCTTACGCGCTCAAATTCAGCCTCTGCAAAACGAGGTTGTAGTAACAATTCTTTAACCAGAGCGACTGTCGCTTCAAAATTTCTCGACAGAGTCGTAGCACGTAATGTCATATCCTCAACACCAGACGATACCGAGATACTCGAACCCAACTTACCTGTTGCTTGCTCGAACTCAGCACCGGTTTTGCTGCTGGTGCCTTCATTCATTAGCCTGGCCAATAAATTAGCCGCTCCCTTTTTCGCCAGCTGCTCTTGAGAGCTCCCACCCTCAAATTTAATGGTGAAACTCACCAAAGGTGTCTCATCACTTTCAATGCCACGCAGCATCACATTATTGGCTAACTCTCTTTCCCAAACCGTTGGCATAGTCAGCAAAGGCAATTCACCAAACGGTGGTTCCGAGCGATCAAATATTGTTGCAGTCTTTTGATAATCAGCCTCCTCGCCCTGACTCACCGCTTCATTGGCAACATCCTGTTGCACTTCTTCTATCCACACACTGGCAAGACTGGATCCTTGCAAAGCAAGTTCGGTTTCACCCTTGGGCACGAAGCTGGTCATTACTACCGGCTTGTCTTTAAGATATTTGTTATAGACCCGCATTAAGTCTGCCGAAGTAATCTTGTTAACCCGCGCTGGTGTTGAAGTGGAATAACCCGGGTCACCTTTAAACTCATTATCTATGGCCAACTGCCGGGACTTCCCCTGAATAGTAGAGAGACTGCCGTACAAACGGGTCTCTTGTTCAGCCTTGATACGCTGTAGATCACCATCATCAACACCTGCTGATTCAAAATTCGCCAATGCCATATCAATAGCGTCTAGCACCTGATCCAGATCCACACCAGCCTTGGCGCGCACACGAAGTACAAACTCGCCAGACAACTCCATACTGTTGTTATAACCACCCACTGATGGCGCTAATTGTTGCTGCTCTACTACCTGCTTGTACAATGGTGAATTCTTACTTCCGGCTAATATGTCAGCCAGAATATTTAACGCCAACTCATCTTCGTGGTAAGACGGGACAGTAGGAAACACCATGCGCAGTTCGGGCAACTTGGCGAAATTGTCCTCAAAATACAGCGACTTTGTGCTGGTTAATACCGGCACATTCGGAGCTAATGGTGTGATTGACTTACCCGCTTTAATTTCACCAAACCAGTTTTGAACTTTACGCTTGGTTTCAGCGATATCTATATCACCTACTATGGAGAGCGTCGCATTACCCGGGCTGTAATACTCATCATAAAACTCGCGTAAATCTTCCAACGTCGCCGCCTGTAAATCCGGCAATGAGCCGATCACCGTCCAGTTGTAAGGATGACTCTCGGGATAGAGTGCTTTACGAATAACTTCATTGGTATATCCATAAGGCGCATTGTCTACACGCTGACGTTTTTCGTTCTTGACCACTTGCTTCTCGCGTTCAAGAGCCGCCGTTGTCACCGTATTAATCATATAGCCCAGTCGATCACTATCTATCCAGAGAATCTTGTCAAAGGCATCTTTGGGCACGACTTCATAATAGATGGTGCCATCACTCCAGGTTCCGCCATTACGGTAACCACCCCAGTCGGGAATCGCTTTGCGGTTCCAACCACGAGGAACGTTTTCTGAATCATTAAATGCCATGTGTTCGAAGAAATGAGCAAAGCCAGTACGCCCTGGTTTTTCCCGGTTACTGCCCGCATGAATAACGGTCGTTAGTGCGACAATAGGATCAGATTTATCAACATGAAGAATAACGTCGAGGCCGTTATCCAAAGTGAATTTTTCGTAGGATAAGTCAAATCCAACAGACTTGCCTTTATCGAGATTACCAACACTGTCTATTGGTAAACGACTACATGAAGTCATCACTAATGCCACCAGCAACAGATTAAGAGCTTTCATAACTTTTCCTATCATCACAAATATGTAAACCCTAATCATATACACGTACCCCTGTTCATGGAATAATCAACATGCTGCACTATTACATTAATAAAACAATATCAATTTTGTGGCGGACTGTGGCAGGCACATAAAAAAGGAGGCATAAGCCCCCTTCTCTTTCTTAATTTGTTACTACTGATAACCAGGGTCTCGCCACGGACCGATTGATCGCGAACGTAGCGGCTGGATATGAACCGGAGGTTCGGACTCAGGATAATCATCACCCCAATTAACCGGATCACCCTTCATTTCAACTCTGGCATTATCCGTATACCAGTCGACCAGATCTCCATCACAACGCAGAATCCAGGTACAACCGTCTTTCTCGCCCGCCGTGAAATCACCATGACGAACACCAGCTGGTCGGAAAAAGTACTGACCTTCTGTCATTTGCCCGTAGTTATAATCGAATTCACCGTCCAGACAATAGGCTTCTTCAAACACCGGATGGTGGGCCAGCGGGTGCTCTCGCCAACCAGGCTTAGCTTTGATCAAACGCGTGTAAAATCCGGTTTTAGGATCACGCCAAAGTAATTTAATGTACAAACCAGGTACCGGCGTACCACCACGCTCAAAGTCCATAGGGCTTCCATTGTGCGCATCCATGATGTCGTACCATTCCATTGCTTCGGAATCTACGATGGTAATTGCGCTGGTCTCATCACTCGTATCTTCCGGCATAAACTCCCAATTACCATGCTCACGAAATACCAGTACTCTACTGCCTGCAACGACTTTGATTGACGGCGTTGTCTCCCCCGGTATGGCACACCAATATCCACCCTTACCCAGGTCTCTATCTCCAATCTTCAAACTACCCGATAGCACATACCATTCAGTTTGTGCGGCGTGACTGCCCGCAGAACGATACCAATCAGACTGAAATTCAACCAGGGTAGAGGCCGCTCCATTTTCTTCATCATAGGAAAGGTTTCGCTGTCTGGCGTCACCCTTGCCATGTGGCAATTCAGCC
>CALISW010000100.1 GCA_938041655.1 uncultured Thiotrichales bacterium
CCGGAAGATCCTAAATACATCGTGGTTGATTTTGGTATTGTCGGTAGCCTGACCGATGCTGACCAACGCTATCTCGCCGAGAATATGTACGCCTTCTTCAAGCGCGATTACCGGCGGGTGGCAGAACTACATATCGATTCAGGCTGGGTACCAGAGCACGTCAGGATTGATGAATTTGAAGCCTCGATACGAGCCGACTGTGAACCCATTTTTGAACGGCCACTAAAGGAAATATCGGTGGGACACATGCTAATGCGCTTGTTCGCAACCGCCAGTCGCTTCGAAATGGTAGTGCAACCTCAGCTGATCTTGTTACAAAAAACCCTGCTTAACATTGAAGGCATTGGCAGAGACCTCTACCCTGACCTGAATGTCTGGGATACAGCACAACCCTTTATCGTGGATTGGATGGACAATCGCATGGGGGTATCATCTTTCATTGAGGGTATGAAGACGCATTTACCACGTTTTCTGGCCAAATCACCAGAAATGCCGATCCTGGTTCACGACCTGGTCCGTAAAGCCTCACGTGGTGAATTAGTCACCAACCAAAAATCGAACGAGCTGGTTGATTTAGTCGAAACTATCCAACGCGGACAAAAGAAAACGACTCGCTGGATTGTTGGTGGCACCTTATTAGTCGGCGCCGCTGTGCTGGTCAATGATCCTATCAAACCACTGTTACTAGGTATCAGCTGGTTGTCGTGGGCTTGTCTATTTGGTGGCTTATGCGCGTGGGTGAGCGCACTTAGGAAATAAGTGTTGCGTCATTAATTAGAAGTCTGGAATTATGAACCACAAACAAGTGGCCCCTGTATTCTAAAACTTGTGGATTCACCTGACCCACCATACTGATCGTAGCGAGTATCTGTAACTGAATCCACATTGAGCTCGAATTCATATTTCTTATCTACACAAATTTCTTTAGCTCGGACATGAAACGCTGATTCAACTTCTTCATAACTATGCGAAGCTGATCCTCTTGCCAACAAGTGATATGTATTTGGGCTTTTCTCAGCCACCTTGAACCTCATTACCGATCCATATAACCACCTTTTATTAGGCGTTACAGAGGCACAACTGACAAGAAAAATGACCAATAGAATTGATACAGGAAACTTGAAAAGAGACGTATTCATGATGGCGCACTTATGTCCTGCATTATTTGCTGCGCAATATTTTGAGCTCCCTCATTAAGAGTATCTAAAATATTTTCCGCATAAACAGCCTGTCGCTTAAAGGTAAAAGTATTTTGATAGAGGCGATTACCCTTCGATACAGGATCAGCTGAATTCGGCTTCTTTACCAATGCGTTTAAACCCGCATTATTCGGATAGAGTTCGACGTTCGCACTAATAGTGAAGTTGCCACCTGACTCCAATGCATATTGGACATCACTAAACATAACGGCACTTGCAGTTGACCTGGACAATACACCCGACTTCTTTTCTTTATCAGAAAGATTCTCAAGTGAATTATTTACCTGATATCCAGATTGACTGGTTGTATTATTCAAATTTGTTAAGAGCGTTTGTCGAAAATCAAAATCACCAATTGCATCGAAAATAGGTTTTGATTTCTTCTCTGCACTATTCTGCCGACCGGCATCAATCACCCCGGCGATGATCGCACCAAGTGCACCAGTATTTCCCGGGTTTGTTTGCGAAACAGTGATCGCAAGTTCATCCTGCATGACATAAGCAAAATGATCTATAGAGCTAATTTTCTGAGAAATTTCCTGGGTAACCGGTATTTTGGGTTCTTCACAAGCGGTTAACAGGATTGCAAAGGTTACAATTAAAGCGGATCTTACGGCTAGTAATTTCATGATATTACTCTTGGTATTATTGATGAAGCCTGATACTACAGCATCAAATCAATACAAAAAGTCTAACCAGTTCTCAAAATCAGATGTCTCGCATTAACTCCGCAACACTAAACGCTAACTCCAGTACTTGATCGGCATTCAATCTCGGGTCGCACTGGGTGCGATATCTTTTTTCCAGTTCTTTCTCGGATACCTGATAAGCACCGCCAGTGCACTCGGTAACATTTTGCCCAGTCATCTCCAGATGAATTCCACCGGCATGAGAACCTTCGGCTTCCAACACCTGAAAGAACTCTTTTATTTCTTGCACAATATTATCGAAATTGCGTGTCTTGTAATTATTATGAGCTGTTTCGGTATTGCCATGCATAGGATCGCACGACCAGACCACATGTCTACCCTCTGCTAATATTGGTTTAACCAAAGCCGGTAATTTCTCCGGTAACAAGCCAGCCCCCATACGCACGATCAGGGTTAATCGACCCGGGTCGTTATTCGGATCCAGCTTCTCAATTACTCGCAACAAATCATCCGGATCAGCGCTTGGGCCAACTTTCATCCCGATCGGGTTATGCAGGCCTCGAAAAAACTCAACATGCGCACCATCCAACTCACGGGTACGTTCTCCGATCCAAAGCATGTGCGCGGAGGTGTCATACCATTTATTAGTGAGATGATCCTGACGTGTCATGGCTTCTTCATAATTCAACAATAGTGCTTCATGTGAAGTAAAGAGTGTGGTTTCTCGAAGTGAAGGGGTGTTCTCGACATTAATGCCTAACACCTCCATAAAGGATAATGCTTGCTGGATTTCATTTGAAATTGATTCATATTGTTCACGCAACGGGTTCATGGTTACAAAACCAGTGTTCCATTTGCTCACCCGATGCAAATCAGCCAAGCCACCACTGGCAAATGCACGTACCAGATTCAGTGTCGCGGTAGACTGGTGATAAGCCTTGAGCAATCGCTCTGGATCAGGCTCCCGAGCCTCGGCAGTAAACTCCAAGTCATTGACGTTATCACCGCGGTAACTAGGCAATTCAACACCATCACGAGTTTCGGTATCTGCACTGCGTGGTTTCGCAAACTGCCCGGCCAAACGACCTACTTTGACCACCGGCTTACGCCCGGCGTACGTCATGATCACGGCCATCTGTAACAGCACTTTGAAGGTATCGCGAATATTATTAGCGGAAAACTCCGCAAAGCTTTCTGCGCAATCACCACCCTGCAATAAAAAGCCTTTGCCCTCGGCAACATCAGCCAATGAGCGACGCAAAGCACGCGCTTCGGCAGCAAACACCAAAGGCGGCATACCAAACAACTCTTTTTCAACCTCAGCTAATTTGCTTTGATCGGGATAGGTTGGTTGCTGCTTAATCGGAAAACTACGCCAGCTCGATGGTGACCAGTTAGTCATACTAATATCTTCTTTTTATTCAGGATTTTTAGGCACTCAGTCTAACAAAAACTATTGTAGTTAACAGGACATGAATCCCCAGAAGATAATTGATATATTGTACGCTTCACAAATTCAGAGATAAGTGATGGTCAAGCTAGATCATATCGTGATCAATGCTTCCAACATTGAGGAGAGCACACAGTTTTATGAGATGGTGTTTATCTCAATTGGCTTCAATCAATTGGCAGCAAAAGTCTGGGGCAACAAATTCACCGCTATTGAATTAAGAGCTGCCAAAGAACTTCATACTTATCATAGACTTGGTGCTGGTGTAAATCATATTGGTTTTGGCACTTCATCCCTAAAAGAATTACACACTATCATTGACGATTTGAATAATGCTGGCATGCAAACGCCTGCAACACAGCTCATTGATGGCGCCACTTGTTTGTTTTTACCTGACCCAGATGGTTTACGAGTTGAAATCTCATGGGATCCAGCATATGCATAAGTTCAAGCTAATTAGCATCATATTATTGATCCCGATTTTCGCGATCGCATGTGCCAGCATTACCGAAACACAGCAACCCAACTTCTATGACGAATACAGCTCGGCTATAGAAGATACTCAAAACGGCGATCTGCTAGCAGCAGCAAATACATTTATCGAACTAGCAAATGCTCTTCCACAACAACCACGCTTACAACTCGCAGCCGCTGAAGGATGGCTACACAAGGGCGATCTCAAGGAGGCAATCCCGTATCTTGAAAAAATTGCAGCGTATGGATTTGGTTATGCTCTTGAAAATCGATCAGAATTTAAAAACTACTTAAATGATCCTGACATCATTAATTTGATTCAAAAATATCAAAGTAACTTGAAACCTGAAGGTGCGATTCATTCAATAAAGACGTTTACTACTCCTAACATAATTGCTGAAGGAGTCGCAGCTGATAAAAAAACCAAAGCTATTTATGTGAGTGATTTGTATCAACTACAGCTGATAAAAATGGATGCAGATGGTACCGAAAAAAGCCTGGACCTATCTCAACTAACCACACAATTGCTGGGTCTCGATGTTGATGAAAAGAATGGTCACGTCTGGCTATGCGGAACCTTCATCGATGAACGCCAAGGTCTGATTAAGATTTCTTCATCATCTTTTCAAGTAATCTCAACTCACCCTTTTCCAATCTCAGGATCAGGTTGTAATGACGTGACTGTAGATGACCAAGTTTTCGCCACCGATAACGTCAACGGTCGAATCTTTATCATAGATAAAAACGACCAAGCTGTGGCAATCCCATTACGCAATCTATTTTTCTACCCAAATGGCTTGCACTATGACGCAGAAAATCACAATCTCGTGGTCGCCTCTGCCGCTGGTTTGAGCTGTGTTAACACTAAAGACTTTTCTACAAAAGCTGTTGCTTTAGTAGCTGACATTTCTTTATCAGGAATTGATGGCCTCGCATTTAATGGCGACCGATTTATTGGCGTACAAAATGCTGCAACTCAAACCCGAATCGTGACAGGCCTACTTGAGCACACAAACTGCTCTATCAGTGATTTTGAAGTCTTAACCAATGCATTAGATAGTGACATACCACTACCTACCACAGTATTTATTGAAGATGGCTTGGCATGGCTGATTGCAAATAGTGAATTTGAACTCCTAGAAAATGGGGAATTAGTTGACAACCAACCCATACAACCCTTTACACTCAAAGCCATACAGCTTCCCTAATCGAGCAGTGATCTAATGACTGAAAAAAACGTACTTTTAATCAATGGCCCAAACCTCAACCTTCTAGGAACACGCCAACCTGAAATTTATGGCAGTGAAACACTGGACGATGTTGAGCAGGCCTGCAAAGCTATCGCCAATGAACTTGGTATGAATCTAGACTACCAGCAAAATAATTCGGAAGGTGAACTGATTGACATCGTGCACGCCGCGCGCGACAAATATCTGGCGATCATTATCAATCCCGGCGCCTATACACACACCTCGGTGGCATTAAGAGATGCTTTGGCGGGGGTTGAAATCCCTGTGTTTGAAGTGCACATCAGTAATATTCACGCCCGCGAAGAGTTTCGACATCAATCGTATATTAGCGGTATCGCAGTCGGTGTAATTTGTGGTTTGGGAACAGCGGGTTATGCGATGGCGCTTGAGGGAGTGGCAGGTTTGTTAAGTGAGAGTTGATGTAATTTAAGTGCTGAGTTTTTTTAACTCCATAAGGCATTCTTCGAGCTCACGGGCATTCTCAACACCAACAAAACCTACTTTACGAGTCCTGGATCCATTATTGGTAGACACTGACTCACTGGTAAAGAAAACATCACCGCTTCCATCTGTTTTTTCAGAGCGTTCAATTCGGCCTATATCCTCCGGGTAATAAGAAGTAATCGTCTTACCACTGCCCAAATGCATTTCAAATGCACGCTCCGTAGTAACTACGTAAAGTACCCGACCTGCATTCTTTACTGCCAGCACTGGCTTTAACAACATCCACAAACCGATAGCCAAAAATGGTAAACCAAACAATGGGAAAATCATATTAAAGGTCGACATTTCATTGACTTGCTCACGGACATCCGAACCAAACAATAAACCGCTCGCTCCAGCCATCCAGAACAAGGAAAAAGCAGTCCAGGGAATAGCGAATAGAAACTCGGCTAAATGCTGTTTGCCAATACTGGCGGCTCTGGGTTTACTCATCCAAACTACGTTTTCTCTATAGGAGAGCTCTTTTTCTACCTCATCCTGAACCAGTAAATCATCATAGGAATTTTGCATCTCACAAATCGAGTCAATTGCGACTACATATCCAGCAAAATTCTTGCTGGCTCTTCAATCGCATTTTTAATCGCCACCAGGAACCCGACTGCTTGTGAACCATCAATGATGCGATGGTCATAAGATAAAGCCAGATACATCATGGGTCGTACTACTACTTCATCATCAACAACCACGGCACGCTTTTCAATTTTATGCATACCAAGAATACCGCTTTGTGGCGGGTTAATGATCGGGGTAGATAGCAACGAGCCAAATACACCACCATTGGATAAGGTAAACGTTCCACCAGTGAGTTCGTCCATAGTCAATGCTGAGCGCTGGGCACGCTCGCCGTAATCTGCAATTTGCTTTTCGATGTCGGCCATACTCATGCCATCTACATCACGCAAGATAGGCACTACCAGTCCGCGTTTGGAAGAAACCGCAACACCAATATCATAATAGCCGTGATAAATAATATCGTCGCCTTCAATTGAAGCATTCACTTCTGGATATTGCTTGAGAGCTTCTGCTGCTGCTCTGGCGAAGAAAGACATAAAACCGAGCTTCACGCCATGAGTTTTTTGAAACTGCTCTTTGTATTTAGTACGCAGTGACATGACCGCACTCATATCTACTTCGTTGAAGGTGGTTAAAATGGCTGACTGTTGTTGTGATTCCAGCAAACGTTCAGCAATACGGGCTCGCAGACGTGTCATTGGAACACGGCGCTCTTCACGCATACCTTGCGTAATTGGCAATGCGGGTATGCCGGCTGAAGTCATTGAGGCACGATCGACATCATCATGGGTGATGCGACCTTTTTCACCACTGGCGCTGACCTTGTCCTTCCCTACACCTTTTTCGTACATCGCTTGACGTACTGACGGGCTGGCTGCTGCTGAAGAAGCTGCTGTTGTGGTTGTGTCAGCCGTTTCTGCTGGCGCTGCTGCTTCCAACTCTTCTGCACTCGGCGCTTTGATTTGCTGAGTCGGGGTATCACCTTCAACCAGCTTGCCGAGCAGTTGACCCGAGGTCACTACTGCACCAACATCTTCGACAATTTCATCAAGCACACCACTGATCGGAGCTGGCACTTCCAGCACAACCTTGTCTGTTTCCAGATCAACCAGATTTTCATCCTGCATGACATGTTCGCCGGCTTTTTTATGCCAGACGACAATTGTAGCGTCAGCTACTGATTCAGGGAGTAATGGGGTTTTGAGTTCTATGGCCATAATAATTATCCGTGTTTGTATGCATACGCTCGGTTAGTTGAGCTGTAATGCTTCCTCAATAAGGTCCTGCTGTTGTTGGTTATGAACTTTTAACATGCCAACTGCGGGTGATGCTGCGGCTGGCCGTGATACTGAATAAAACTTGCGCAATCGGCGTAGACGATGCCGGGTAGTATCCCAGGCACCCTGATTAAGTGGCTCTTCCTGGCACCAGACAAAATCGGTTGCATTTTTATAACTGTCGAGCTCTTTTGCCAATTGTTTTTCCGGGAATGGATAGAGCTGCTCCAGCCGAATGAGCGCTGTGGTTTCCTGCTGCTCACTGTCGCGTCGCGCTTTGAGTAAATCGTAATACACTTTTCCTGAACACACGACCACACGCTTGATGTTCTTTTTCACCTGCTTGTCAATTTCAGGAATTACATTCATGAATGTACCTTCCGAAAGATCAGACAATTCATTGACCGCCAATGGATGCCGGAGCAAACTCTTGGGCGTCATGACGATCAATGGCTTGAGATAATTTCTGCGCATTTGTCGGCGTATCAGATGGAACATTTGTGCCGGTGTAGAAGGCACAACAACCTGCATGTTTAACTCAGCGCATAGTTGTAAGTAACGTTCGAGTCTGGCCGAAGAGTGTTCAGGCCCCTGTCCTTCAAAGCCGTGTGGCAGATACATAACCAGCCCGGACAAGCGCTCCCACTTTTGCTCACCCGATGAAATAAACTGATCCATCACCACTTGTGCGCCATTGGCAAAATCACCAAATTGCGCTTCCCAGATATCAAGCGTGTCTGGCGAGGTGGTTGAATAACCGTATTCAAATGCCAGCACTGCTTCTTCCGAGAGCAACGAATCAATGATTTCCATGAAGCCCTGGTCGCTGGAGATATGACGTAACGGGATATAACCCTTGCGATTATCCTGATGATGCAGCACTGCATGTCGATGGGAGAAGGTGCCACGACCACTGTCCTGGCCACACAGGCGAATCGGTGTGCCTTCATCAACCAGTGAAGCATAGGCGAGCACTTCTGCGGCACCCCAGTCCAGAGGTTTATTACCCTTCGCCATCTCCAGTCGTTGGTCATAGAGTTTGGCAACGCGTCTATGCACTTTAAAGCCGTCAGGCAATTTCATCATCGCCTTGGCATAGGCCAGTAATTTGCTTTTCGAAACCGAAGTTTTTACATCCTCTTCCCAGTCCGCACCGAGGTATTTATTCCAGTCAACCGGATTAGGCTTGGCCGCATCAACCGGTAACAAATGGGGAACAACCGGATGACCCTTCTCCAATATCTTGCGTGAATCTCGCATCAACTGGTCAGCTTTCGCCTCGGTGATAACACCAGCATCAACCAGTTTTTGACTATAAAATGCACGTGTCGTTGGCAACGCTCGAATCTGGT
>CALISW010000101.1 GCA_938041655.1 uncultured Thiotrichales bacterium
CTGTATATGCAAGCCATCAGCCATCCCCATATTGATGCACCACTATCGAAAAACCTGCCTGAACAGGATTTTAGTGCTCCGCTCGAAAGAGACTTTAAAAACAAAAAAATCGCTATCAGCGCAAATTACAATCAACAACTACCGATTGATTCTGAAATTGTCGAGACCATTAACAATCGTGCTTCAGTATTTACTGATCTGGGAATTTCGGTACAACATGCACTTCCCGACCTCTCAATGGCGAACGAAACTTTCCTGACATTACGAGCAGCTTTTTACGCTGGCATGTTAGGTGACACTCTTGATGAGAACAGAAATGTATATAAGAAAACGCTGGTGTGGAACATCGAACAGGGATTGAAATTATCTGAAGATCAAATTTCCAGCGCCGAGCAGGATAGATTGGTCGTGCTACAAGAATTTGAAACTTTCTTTGAGAGATACGACTACTTGATTCTACCCGTTACTCAACAGTCCCCGTTCCCGGTAGAAACAGAGTTTCCTGAAGAGTTCAACGATATCGAAATGGACAACTATATCGCCTGGATGAAATGCTGCTATTACATATCGGTACCCGGTAATCCTGCAGCGTCGGTACCGTGTGGTTTTACTGACGAAGGTCTGCCAGTTGGAATGCAAATTGTAGGGCGTTATGGTGATGATTTCGGGGTGCTACAACTCGCCCATGCTTTTGAGCAAGAGACGCAATACTGGCAACAACACCCGCCGGGCCTGGAATAATGTTTGACACCTCAACCAGCCCGGACATCAAGCTTTGGCATTGTTACAACTCCAGGTCAATGCGCCCGTTATGGACGCTGGAAGAAATGGAGCTGCCCTATCAGCTTGAGGTATTACCATTTCCACCTAGAGCGTTTCAAAAAGAATATCTATCACTCAACTCACTCGGCACAGTCCCTTTGTTACGTGATGGCGATGTGGAAATGACAGAGTCTAGCGCCATGTGTCACTACCTAGCTGAAAAATACGAACGCAGTGAATTCATGATCTCGGCTAGCCATGCAGAGTATGCAGACTTTCTAAATTGGCTTTACCATAGTGATGCGACACTTACATTTCCATTAGCACTCGTTATCAGATACAACATTCTTGAACCTGAAGAAAGACGCTCGCCACAAGTGGCAGAAGACTATCAGAAATGGTTTTTAGCTAGATTAAGAAGACTGGACAACCACTTACTCGATCGTAAATATCTTTGTGACAACAGGTTTACCATTGCAGATATTTGTATAGGCTTTGCTCTACACCTCGGTCAGGTTCTTGGACTCGACCAAAACTACCAACCTCAAACACTAGACTATTTATCTCGCCTCACGTCACGTAAGGCGTTTGCAAAGATACAAACGATTGCTAATGACACTGATGCCTTTAGCGCGTTTTCCATTCAAAAATAATTATGAGAGAAAATATAGCTATGAAAAGACTTTTATCGTTACTTTGTCTGTCACCTCTATTCGCTGGCTGCTCATCGCTGCCAGAAACAGCCCAATCCAATATCGCCGATACAATTCTTATTAATGGTCAGATTTACACGATGGAAGCTGACGCCACATGGGTAGAAGCAGTTGCCATTCGTGATGGTAAATATATCGATGTTGGCAGTAACAATGACATCCAGAAGTGGGTCGGATCGTCAACAGAAGTCATTAACCTGGACGGAGCGTTTGCGATGCCCGGCATCAACGATGCACACATACATCCCATCATGGGTGGGGTTAAAACTTTATTTGAATGCAACTTTAGCTTTACAGCCACGCCAGAAGATATTGCGCGTAGACTAGCCGAGTGTACCAATGCTACGCCACAGGGTGAGTGGTTACGTGGTGGGCAATTTGGCAGCGGCTTCTTTGAAAAACACAGCCTTGAATCCCCTCTTCGATTTCTCGATGTCATTAGCACTGAACACCCGATATTTTTAAACGATGACTCCGGTCATAATGCCTGGGTTAATAGTGCTGCACTCAAAATTGCAGGAATAAATAAGGAAACTGAAAATCCTGATGGCGGCACTATCGTGCGCGATGAAAATGGCAATCCTAATGGTGTGTTACTCGAAAATGCCGCCAGACTTTTTGATTCTATAATTCCGGAAGTTACCCAAGAACAAATGAAAGCCGCCTTCCTTCATTCCATGCGCATGGCAAATTCTTATGGCATCACCGGGCTTAAAGATGCTGGTGGTCTGGAGTCAGCGCCGGTGATTTTACATGCCTTGGATCAGGAAAATTTACTCACACTACATGCCGCGGCGTGTATACGAACGCCATACGGTAGTCGGGACACATTACTGGACTATGATTCTATCGTAGCCGAGCGATCAAAATACCAAACGCCAAACGTGCATGTTAATTTTGTTAAGTTATTTCTCGATGGCGTGCCCACTCCGGCCCGTACCGCTGCGATGGTACATCCCTACTTGCCAGACGAAAAGCACGGAGATAAATATACTGGTTTTATGCACCTGAAGAGCGAGCTATTACAGAAAGACGTAATTGAACTCGACCGCTTGGGCTTTACCATTAAAATACATGCTGCAGGAGATAATTCTACTCGCACAGCTCTGGATGCAATTGAAGCAGCGCGAATTGCAAATGGAACCAAACTGCGCCGGCATGAGATCGCCCATGCCGGTTATATAGACCCGGCTGATTTGCCCAGATTTGCTGAACTTAATGCAGTTGCAGATTTCTCACCCTATTTATGGCATCCGTCACCCATTATCGAGGCGATCTATACAGCTCTGGGTGAAGAGCGAGGTGAAAAATATTGGCCTACCAGAGACTTGCTCGATAGTGGCGCACATATACTCGCCGGATCAGACTGGCCAGCTGCCGTCCCCGATGCAAACCCATGGGTGGGAATCGAAGCATCGGTTACCCGTGCTGACCCCAGAGGCTTAAGTGAAGGTATACTCTGGCCTGAACAAGCAATTAGCGTCAGCGAAGCATTGGAAATATACACCATGGGCGGTGCTCGAGCCCTTCTACTAGAAGAAGTCACTGGTTCAGTCGCAGTCGGTAAATTCGCTGATTTGATCGTGCTGGATAGAAATCTTCTTGAAATTCCACCCTATGACATTGGCGATTCAACGGTGTTACACACTTTCTTCAAAGGCAAAAAGACGCCAACAAATACTACTAATTGAGAATCACATGATTATCAGACTATTTTTTGTTTTACTTTTATTGGGTTTATGCGCGTGCCAGACACCCGTTACACAATCAAAAACAGCCGCTGATATTGTATTCATTAACGGAAGTATTTACACCATAGACCAGAACGATAATATTGCTTCAGGCATGGCTGTTAGCAACGGGAAGATTATTTACATTGGTGATGATGACGGCGCTGCTAGTTACCTGGGTGCCAACACTGAACAAACAAACTTGAATGGTCGTATGCTATTGCCTGGTTTGGTTGATGCGCACTTGCATCCGGTACGCGGCGCCATTAAAGACCTGTACGAATGTAACTTTTCATTTACTGCTACTCCCGAAGAAATTCAGAACATCATCGCTGCCTGTGTTGATGCCCAACCAGACAGCAGCTGGATCATAGGCGGCCAATGGGGCAGCGCATTTTTTGAAAATAATGAAATTGAATCACCGCGCGCATGGCTAGATCAAGTATCAAAAGACAAAGCCGTTCTTTTAAAAGATGACAGCCTGCACAATGTCTGGGTAAACAGCAAAGCACTCGAACTCGCCGGCATGGATAAAAACACCCCTGATCCCGCGGGCGGCACTATCGTTAGAGATGCTGAAGGAGCCCCCAATGGCGTATTACTGGAAACAGCCGCTAAATCGATACGAGCTGTGGTGCCCGAAACTAGTAAAGAAGAAGCTATATCTGCAGTCAAAGCATTCATTCAACAAGCAAACAGCTACGGCCTTACCGGGGCAAAAACTGCTTCCACCCATGGCTATGAATTAGCAGCGTTACAAGCAGTAGATCTAAGTGATGGACTTACACTGAATATCG
>CALISW010000102.1 GCA_938041655.1 uncultured Thiotrichales bacterium
AAATCCGGCCTGTCAGCCAATGATTGCATCAGCCACTGCATCTGCTGATCAGAACTTGTCATACCACTACCCATGTGATTATTGACGCCGGCGATGTTTGGGTAGAGAGAGATAAACTGCTGTAGTTTTTCTTTGAGTTCCAGCTCACTCATATTGATGCTCAATATATCGGGTTCTTGAGGGGCTTCTTCGCTAGCCTGCATCGGCAGGTGCAACATAACTTCGTGACCTTCTGCGTTGGCTTTATTAATCAGGCTGGTTGAGTGCGGTGTGGATGGTAAGACCGATAATGTCACTGCGGCAGGTAAGTCTATCGCTCGCTGACCCAGCCTTTCAGAGTAACCTAAATCGTCTATGACAATACTGATAACGCCGGCTTGAGCCGGCGTTATCATCAGGTATAAGAATATACTCAGGACAAGGCGCATAACTTAAGTATACACCCTGTTTAGAGGCTAGTTTTTCTTGCTGATCAAAACCATACCTTTAAGGAGGTTAAGCGCTTCATAGAGTTCGTAATCAGTCTCAGCTAAAGAAGCTTCTTCTTCATCTGCTTCTGGAGCATCCTCTTCTTCGTTACCTTCGGTATTTTCCAGATGCCCGCTTAAGTCAGACTCGCGAATTCTACTACCAAAGGGGCTTTCTTCACGCTTACTTAATTTTAATGGAGCCAGCTCAATGTCAGGAATGATACCGTCAGCCTGGATAGAGCGACCCTTAGGTGTGTAATAACGCGCTGTGGTCATTTTAAGCGCATTACCTTCCCGCAATGGCAGGATGGTTTGTACGGATCCTTTACCAAAGGTTTTGCTGCCCAGAATCAATGCACGACCGTGGTCTTGCAGAGCACCAGCAACGATTTCAGAGGCTGACGCACTGCCACCATTAACCAACACAATCAGGGGAGCATTATCTATTTCATCACCGGGGCTTGCGTCGTAACGTAATTCCGAATCGGCGATGCGACCTTCGGTGTAGACGATCAGGCCATCTTCCAGAAATGCATCTGATACGCCGACGGCACCGTTCAGAACACCACCTGGGTTATTACGTAAATCGAGCACGACACCTTTAAGATCACCTTCCTCTTTGAGCTTGTCGATTTGCTCAATCAGGTTTTGAGTCGTACGTGACTGGAAGCCTGCAATTCTAAGGTAGCCATAGCCTGGCTCCAGTACCCGTGAACGTACACTACGCATCTTGATCACGGCACGCGTAATATCAATGTTTATTGGCGCGTCAGCACCTTCACGGACGATGGTCAGATTGATATCAGTGCCAATTTCACCGCGCATCAGTTCAACGGCTTCGTTCAATGACAAGCCTTTTACGGGAGTATCATCCAGACGAATAATCAGATCACCCGCTTCCACGCCGGCACGATCAGCCGGAGTGTCGTCGATCGGGGAAATAACTTTTACAAAACCGTCTTCCATGCCCACTTCAATACCCAGTCCGCCGAATTCGCCGGTAGTATCAATTGTCAGGTCACGAAATTGCTCCACATCCATATAGTTGGAATGAGGGTCCAGGCCGGTGAGCATGCCTCGTATAGCACTTTCAATCAGGGTTTTATCATCGACGGTTTCTACATAATCACTTTTGATGCGTTTGTAGACGTCGGTAAATATACGTAATTCTTTAAGGGGTAACGATTCTTCTTCGGCAGGCGTTTTCGCGGTTACCGTGTAAATCGTACCGAGTGGCAAGCCCAGTAAAAGTCCGAGCATAATACCTAATCCGATTCTGGATTTTCTTTTCATGTAAACAGCGCTCCGTGGCTGGTTTAAATCGACAGACCGTTAATATTATCATGTAGACGGTCACTCAAGCAGTGATGGCTCACAGTTTATGACATTTGTGATATTCATTATTGCTTACTAATTAGTGGCTTGGGTTTGCATTTGGTTCACAGAAATATCTGAATTGCACCATTTTCGCGCATCTATTGTTTTACCCGTATCCCTGATTTCAAAATACAGCCCCGCTTGTTGGCGACCACCACTCTGGCCCGCTGCGGTGATCACATCGCCGGCTGAGACCCAGTCACCCGTCTTACGATATATACTCTCATTATTGCCATACAGACTCATGTAACCATCACCATGGTCGATGATCACTAATAGACCGAAGCCTTTGAGCCATTCTGAGTAGGCGACCCTACCTGCAGCGATAGCGTGCACGGGATCCCCGTTGTTAGCCTGAATATAATGTCCTGCGGTCTCAGCTTGTGTAATCTTTCCGGCATGAGGCCAGGGGAGTTTGCCTTGTAGAGAGGCAAACTCCGTGCCTTTTTCGACAAAGGCGTTATCATCACGCGCCGCTTTGAGGCGATCAATAATGGCTGATAATTCATCACGATCCTGTTCCAGCAGACTGATTTTTTCTTCGGTAGTAGCAAACTCGGTTTCCAGAGTGCTGATGGTTGCTTGTCGTTCGCTTTTCTTGTCGCCTAGCAACTGTTGTTGTTGCTGTTCATCGGCGGCCGCCTGGTTCAGGTTTTGTATGCTCTCCTGTTGTTGTTCACGCAAGCTAATTAATTCACGATTCTGATCCTTGATGCGCTCCAGTGCAGCCACTCGCTGCGCCGCCAGATACTCCAGCCAGGTGTTGTGCATCAGACGCTGATTGTTATCATCAGCCTGAATCAGTACGCCGCTATTCACAATATTCTGCCACGCCAGGGTTACGTGGGTGCCGAGCAAACGTTGTTCGCGTTCAATTTTGTTTACCAGTTGCTGATCCTGTGCCGATAACTTGTCTAACAATGATTTGATTTGTGCTATTTCTTTGAGCATGGAATGGCGTCGTTCAGAGACTGTACTAATCTGCTGGTCAAATGACTTGATTTGCTCCTGATAAGCAATGATTTTTTCACGCTTGGCTGAGGCCGTTGAACTCAGGGAATCAATTTCCTGCTCGATTTGATCTAATTGATCTTCAGCGCTTGATTTTTCTTCTGCCAGCACCGATGTTAGGCACAGACAGGCAAAAAAGAAGATCGCCTGGCTTAGATGTTTAGCTAAGTGTTGCATACGCAATATAGTATAATAATCCGATCAATCAGGCAGGTTAAAATCATGCAGGACTATATCCAGTTTGCTCAGCAAAATATGTTGTTGGTGGCCGCCTTTTTTGGCTTGCTTACTATGTTAATAGTGACCGAGTTAAAGCGTGCGACGCGAAGTTATGGCGAGGTCTCCAGTCATGAGGCCGTCAGGCTGATGAATGCTGACGACACCGTTGTGGTTGATGTAAGAGAGAAAAAAGATCTGGCAAATGGTGCTCTTACAGGGGCCAAAAACATCCCGATCAAGGATTTCACCAAGCGAATGAGCGAGCTGGAAAAGCACAAGAGTAAAAGCATTCTGGTCTATTGCGATACCGGCATGCGCAGCGGGGCTATTTGTCAGCAGCTGACCAAGGCCGGATTTGAGCAGGTTAGTTCACTCAAGGGTGGCATATCGGCATGGACGGCTGATAATCTTCCGTTGGAAAAATAATGGCAGAGATCACCATTTACACCTCTTCGTTGTGTGGCTATTGTCACCGAGCAAAAGGTTTACTCGATAGTAAGTCGGTTAGTTACAACGAGATTAGCGTCGATGGCGAACCAACGATTCGTCAGGAAATGATGCAGCGTGCGCGTCAACGGACCGTACCCCAGATTTTTATTGATGATCAACACATCGGTGGTTGTGATGATCTATACCAGTTAGAACGAGCAGGCGAACTAGATCCGATGCTCTCAAATAACTCCACTAAATAACAGAGATAACAATGGCCAAAGAAAATGAGAAGCCGGAACAACCGGCAAAAGCTTTTGAGATTCAACGCATCTATTTGCAAGATGTGTCATTCGAGTCGCCACAAGCACCGGTAATATTTACTAAAGAAATTAAACCGGCGCATAACGTAGAAATCAATGCCAGCAACAATAAGGTTGCCGATAACGTTTACGAAGTGATGGTCAATATAACGTTGACTGTAAAAGTAGAAGAAGAAGTGGCCTATCTGATTGAAATTAAACACGGTGGAATTTTCACGATTGTGGGTTATGAGGATCAGGAGGTTGCACAAATTCTGGGTTCACAGTGTCCTGGCATTATCTACCCATTTGCCCGCGAAGCTATTTGTGATTTGGCGGTCAAAGGCGGGTTCCCGCAAATACATTTGGCGCCGATAAATTTTGATAGTCTCTATGCCCACCATATGCGCGAGCAAGCTCAAGCAAATATCGAAAAAGACGATGCAATCAAGCATTAACAAATCACTTTTTTTGTTGGTCTCTTAAATGGCTGCCATCGGCGTTATTGGTGCGGGTGCCTGGGGTACGGCATTAGCAGTGCAATTAGTCAGAAATGGCTGTCAGGTTTCCCTCTGGGGCCGTAATGCCGAGCATTTGGCCAAGCTCGAAGCTGATAGAGAGAATCAGCGCTATCTTTCTGGTGTGACACTACCCGAAGAATTAAAATTTTGTGCTGATTTGAAGCAACTAGCTCGTGAGTATGAGCATCTATTGATGGTGGTGCCCAGCCATTCGTTTAGAGCAGTGCTGGGTGAAATAAAGCCGGTACTGACTAATAACAGCCGTATTAGTTGGGCGACCAAAGGTCTGGAGCTAGACTCGGGAGAGTTTTTACACACGGTACTGGAACAGGAAATACCAGATGTCGCTACTGCTATCGTCTCAGGACCCAGTTTTGCGACCGAGTTGGGGCAGGGACAACCTACGGTGATGACCGCCGCTTCTGCTAGTCAGGATTTTCTCAACGAGATTGTAAGCACTTTTCATGGCCAGAATCTGCGTATTTATCCCAGTGACGATGTGCTGGGTGTTGAAATTGGTGGTGCTATTAAAAACGTGCTGGCCATAGCGACCGGCATAGCGGACGGACTAGGGTATGGTTCCAATACTCAGGCGGCGCTGATTACCCGTGGGCTGGCTGAAATGGTGCGTCTTGGTATGACACTGGGAGCTAAAAGAGAAACTCTCATGGGCGTTAGTGGTGTGGGAGATTTGGTTTTAACCTGTACCGATAATCAGTCCAGAAATCGACGTATGGGGCTTTATCTGGGTCAGGGGATGACCATGGATGAGGCCACCGAAAAGATTGGTCAAGCGCTGGAAGGTGTCAAAACAGCCGGAGTGGTTCTGCAAGTAGCTGATCAAGCCGGGGTCGAGATGCCGATCAGCAAAATGGTTTACCGTATTTTATATCAGGGGCATTCAAGTAAGGATGCGGTAGGTGAGTTGTTGGCGCGCGGGGTGCGCGCCGAACATGAATAAATTTGCTTAGAACCCACCACCAGGTCCATCTTCACCCGTAGGATTGTTAGTTTGCATAGAGTTGCTTCTTTGTAACGATTCTTTAGCTTTGCGTTCCAGTTCATCCCAAGCTTGTTGTGATCTACATACTTTCTTCTCGAAGCGAGTCCCGGTTGTAGCATAGGTTTTGCATACTTTTTTATACTTGTAGGTTTTTTCCTCTACTGCAGCTACTTCAGTGTTTGCTTCCGCTGTAGCAGCAGGTGCTTCTGTGACTTTTACCTGATCTACTTGTTGCATTTGTTCCGGTGCGATTTTTGAAGGGATGCCTGAACAAGCGCTAATTATCACGCTTATTGTTATTAGATAGAGAGTATTTTTATTCATTTTTATTTTCTACGTTGCTTATGCTTGATATCAAAATAGAGTAATGGTGTGTTGAGATCAATAGTTAATTATTATTTTATCCACCACTTGGGTTATTAGAATGTGGTTTAGTGCCATAGTATAGAGCGTCTTTAGCTTTTTGTTCTATTTCATCCCACGCTTGCTGTGACCTGCAAATTTTCTTTGTAAACCGAGTTCCAGTTGACGCGTAGATTTTGCATACTTTCTTGTATTTTTTGGCGTCTATACTGGGGATTGTGTTCGTTGTTCCAATTGCTTCAGCATTAACAACTTCGATCTGTTCTATCGGTTGCATATTCTTTGGTGAAATTTTTGAAGGTACACTTGAGCAAGCATAAATAGACATAAATGATGAGAGTGTTATCAGTGTGATTTTGAACATTGAAATATCAAATCTACATAGGAATATATTTAGACGATACGATAGGAAAATTAGAGATTCAAATAAAAAAGGACGCTAGAACGTCCTTTTTATTTGAGAAGTAATGTCTTTAACATATCAGTATGAGACTTTTCTGTTATGTATTATCCACCAACAGGGTTATTTCCTTGCGGCTTAGTCCCGGCATCCAGGGCTTCTTTTGCTTTGCGCTCAATTTCTTCCCAAGCTTCCTGGCTTCTGCATACTTTCTCTTTAAATCGAGTACCAGTTGTAGCGTACGTTTTGCAGACTTTTTTAACTTCAGTTGTCGCTGTCTTAACCGCGTCAGAGCTTTTTTCGACAGGTTCGCTTGCAGCTGCTGCTTCTATAGGTTGCATTTGTTCTGGTGCTATTTTTGATGGTGTGCCAGCACAAGCTGTTAACAACACTAGGACAGTTATAAGAATAAAAATTTGTTTAAACATGGTTAATTCCTCAATGGTTATTCACACTTTGCATCAACTGTATTGTTCACGCAAGTTTGTTTAGATAAAAAAATGGGCGCCGAAGCGCCCATTTTTACACATTAGATATGTGTTTAGAATTCCAGGGTTGCACCCAGGAACAAGTAGCGACCTAATACGTCGTACTCTGTAACTTCAACGTTGCCGTTAGCGCCATTGCCTGAAATAGGTGGCTCTTTATCCATAACGTTGTTGATACCGAAGCGAAGACCGAGGTTGTCATTCATCTTCCACATACCTGAAAGATCAAGATAGCTTTGAGCACTAAAGTCATCAATGCCTCCAGCACCTTCGTCTTCTTCTACTTCGCCATGATAGCGCCATGCAGCAGATGCAGTTAGAGCATCAGTTACAGCCCAGCTGAGACGCATATTGTGACGATACTCAGGGTTAGGCTGGAAACAAGGTCCACCCCATACGCCATTACAATCAACAACGGCAGACCCAGGTACAGGTTGGCGATCGTTGGTTAGAACATAAGAAGCAATGTAACCTAGTTGCATCGCACCCCAATCGCCAATTTCAAACTGATAGTTGGCAGAGATATCGATACCTTCACGTTCCTGGAAACCAATGTTTGCATCGGTGTTCTCTACGAACTCGCTAGGCGTTACCCAGAGTGTGCCAGTTAGCGGGTTACGATTAATGCGATCACAGAAGTTGCCATTGTTGACACACTGATTCAACAAGAATTGTGCTCCAGCACCACCGACAGCACCTTGAACGTCAATGTTAAACCAGTCAACAGTTACGTCGAGGCCTGGAACAAACTCAGGAGTCCAAACGAAACCAATCGATACTGTATCTGACTCTTCTGGGTCAAGATTAGCGTTGCCACCTGTTAACTGGTTGTACTGACCAGCTGGGCTCGCAGCAATATTGCCGTATTGAGCAGCTGTTACACCACTTCGTGCACAATCAGCTAAAGATGCTGAAGGTGCTCCACCATTACTGGCTTCATTCGCACAAGGGTCATTACCCGCGTTGAATAAGCCTACGCCTGTAGAGCGGAATAACTCACGAATGTTGGCAGTACGACTTGCTGATTGGAAGCTGGCTCGAGCTTTGAAGCTGTCATTAAACTGCCAATCGGCGGTTACTTTATAAGTGTCGGTAGTCTTACCAGTATCGTAATCTGAATAACGGTAACCAAAACCGAGACCAAGACCGGCAGTTACAGGAACATCAAACTCGAGGAACAGTTCGTCCACAGAAACTGAACCACTTACAGGATTGGTTGGGCCACCTTGGCCGGCACCATCGCCAGATTGGTAGTTTGCATCAGGTCGGAAAGACAGGCTGTCTTTACGATACTCAAAACCAGCTACGATTTTAACGCCGTCATCTGCCATTGGTATTTTGATTCCGTTGTCAGTCAAATCGCCAGCAACATAACCAACGATTTGAGCTAACTCAGTCTCACCGTCAGCAAATAAGGGCTGAACCAGATAATCAATAGCATCTTGAGTCACGCCACCAGTCTGGAACAGGTTCCAAGGTACACAGTTTGGATCAATTCCACTAAGTGCTGAACGACAAACAGGTTGACCTGTGACAGGATCAGCAACAGCGTCTAGTGCGCGAGTGATGTTACGAGTAGACAAATCATTCTGATAAGACTGGTTGTAGTTAACACGACCAAAGTTACCAAATATATCGAAAGACCAGTTGTCATCAATATTGCCTTTTACACCTACTGCAGCTTTATATTGAGTGTGGCGCAATTCGCTTATGCGGTTTCCGCCTTCAACGTTACGACGACCAATAAATACAGTCTGACTATCAGCAGGGGTCAGTCCAAAGTCACCACAAAGTAACTGGAACTGTTGAGCTGAAAGGAAAGGGTTATCGCAGTTCAATGAGCTGGTTACGAAGAATGCACCAGAAGGAGCAATTTGTGCGCCGGTGTCATCATCCATAAAGGTGAATTCACCATAGACATTAACTCTGTCAGAAATGTCGTAGTTGGCAAATGCACCGAAAGACGCGCGTGAATCAGGGCGCTGGAAGAAATTGTTGGGTGCGAAGTTATATAGCTTGCCATCGCGCGGAACAAATTGATCACCTTCAACTATATAGTCAAAGCTATCTGGAGCCAACACACCGAAATCAGTAAAACGACCATCAGGAAGTGTACTTGAACCGAAACAACCCAGGTCATTGGTTACGGTGCTGCCGCCGAGTGCACATGCACTGTAATCACGGTTAGCCTGACGAATCGCATCAGTTTTACGGTAGTTAGCGTAAGCAGTTACGTTACCACGACCTTCATCGAGGTTTGCACCAAGAACAATTGTGAAGCTGTCTGAACGACCGTCATTTACTGTGCCGCTAGGCAGATCAAAACCACGAGCATTAACAGCTGCTTGAGCAGCACCATTCTCGTTCTTGTGGTTATAGATACTGCTTTGAAGGTCGAGTTGTACACCTTCGAAGTCATCTTTCATGATGAAGTTGACAACACCGGCAATCGCATCAGAACCATATGCTGCTGACGCACCACCAGTCAGAACCTCTACTCGTTCGATGAGTGCGCTTGGGATAGCATTGATATCAGCACCTGAGCCACCAGCACCTGGTGATGCAAAAGGCAGACGTCTGCCATTCATCAAGGTCAGGGTACGCTGAATACCCAAATCGCGTAAATCGATACTGGCTGTACCGGTTGCGCCGTTTGAGTCGTTTGCGACGTTAGATCCAGTTACTTGTGGGAGGTCGTTTAATACGTCTTCCACACGAGTGATACCGGTAAATAGGAATTCCTCAGCATCAACCTGGGTAACCGGGCTGGCGCTAATGAGGTTTTTGTTTTGTGGTATACGTGAACCTGTAACCACTACTTCTTCAAGTTCGTCTGCTGCAATTGCAACGCTGGTGAGGCCGGTTAAGGCAACACTAACGATCAATGTCAGTATAGACAGTTTTTGCCACTTCATAGTGAGCTCCTCTCTTGGATTGCTTGTTGTTGTAAATACTTGAGAAGAATCAGTAACTTAACTGATAAAAAATGTGTTCTCCCCAAACATGAAAGATGACAGTTCTGTGACCTCCATCTCATAGGTGCACAATATACTCTAAGTGCTTATAAATACAATATTTTGATGCAAAAAAGATACAGGTTTCTTTAATAGTGTTGTATTTTTCACAACAGATAAAAAATAATATAGCTTAAAATGAGCAAAATAAGAATTAAATTCTAAAATATAGTGGCAATAATTAAGAAATATTTTGTCTAGGGACTAAAAAACAGTTTTGAAAAAATACTAAGGCTAAGGAAAAGTGCTAAAACCACTAAAATAAGAAGAAATAGGCCATTGAAATTAGAATCCGTTGGTTGGTAATTGGTTTCTTTGTTTCGATATTCATTCAGTATCAACTCAGCTTGAACATACTGGTTATCCGGCACGTTAACAGAGGCAAAGTCACATGGCATTAACTCACCAACACCCCCTTGTTGATACTCACCTAGAAGCACTGCATCGATACCCTGTGCTATCAGCATGTTGCAGACAATATGGCCTTCTATAGTGTCAGCTGGTCTGTAAATAACTTTAATCAGACGGCTCCACTGAAACCGGTTTGTCGCCATGCTTCATAAACAATTACGGCTACAGCATTGGATAAGTTGAGACTGCGGCTCTCAGCCAGCATGGGTATGCGAATCATGCTCTCAACTTCAGTATCTTCGCGTATATCTTCGGGTAATCCGCGGGTTTCTGGACCAAATAAAAACACATCATCATCCTGATAGTTTTGCTCGGAATAGTGACTCTTCGCTTTGGTGCTGCAGGCAAATATTCTTGATCCGGCTACCTCGGTTAATAAACCGGTAAAATTTTTATGAATTTTAATCTGGGCATGTTCATGATAATCCAGTCCGGCGCGCCGCAATTTTTTTTCGTCCATATCAAAACCCAGCGGTTCAATCAGATGCAGCTGACAACCTGTATTGGCAGCCAGTCTAATGATATTACCCGTGTTTGCGGGTATTTCGGGTTGGTAGAGGGCTATGTGCATTGTGGTTCCTGGCCGACAGTAATTTTAAGTATAATTGTTGATCAATAATTACTAGAAAAACTTGACCTTGTCATCAGTATTCAAAAGCTTACTTTCTACTTAACACGATATACTAAGCCCAATGAATAGGGAAAGTTGCATGTCTTCTAACAAGATTGGTTTAGTCATTATTGGTCGAAATGAAGCCAGAAACCTGTCGCTAACTTTGCCTCGGTTGCCAGCTTCGATACAAGCAGTCGTGTTTGTAGATTCAGACTCTTCAGATGACAGTGTGGCAATTGCAAAGGCTAACAATGTAGATGTTATTGAGCTTGATATGAGCAAGCCTTTTACTGCAGCACGTGCCAGAAATACCGGTTTTCAAGAGATCACAAAAAAGCATCCTGGGTTGGAATTCATTCAGTTTCTGGATGGTGACTGTGAATTAGACGCTGACTTCATTGAAAAAGCTGTAATTCATTTTCAGGAAAACGACGATACAGGAATTGTAGTTGGTCGTAACCGCGAGCGGTACCCTGAAAAAACCGTATACAATTCTATTTGTGATGTTGAGTGGAATACTCCACTTGGAAATTTAAATTCTTGCGGTGGTATTTTTATTATCCGTAAGATGCTGTTTGAATCGTTGGGTGGGTTCAATGAAGCCTTGATTGCAGCTGAAGAGCCCGAACTTTGTTTAAGGCTCCGACAGTCTGGACATACAATTTTCAGAATTGATGCAGAAATGTCACTTCATGATGCCAATATGACAAACATCAGGCAATGGTGGACACGATGCGTTCGTGCGGGGCATTCGTTTGCCGATTGTAGGTGTCGATATAAAAACACTGAAGAGGAAATGTATGTTAGCGAAACCCGCAGAATTTGGGTTTTTGGAGGTTTCTTTTTTGTATCATTATTTTTAACTCTTTTGATTGATTGGAAGTTCTCAATATTATTTTTGTTTTACCCGCTGCAAATGCTAAGAATACGCGCAAACCTGCCAGAAAGAATTCCAGAAGAACAAAAAACACCCTATGCAGTATCGTGTGGTGTGGCTTATGTTCCTCAATTATTTGGACTCATGAAATATCACTCGAATCGATTATTGAATCGCCAGTCACGAATTATTGAATACAAATAGTTATTGTATTTGTTGTAGAGTGCATATGTAAATTCATATCAATCATCGATCTTCAGGTTTGGTTTTGTTGATTTCTGCGGCGAATAAGGCGTGTTTATCCAGATCTACCGGCTTAAATATTTGGTTGGTACTAGCCGGGTGTTTGCCTAAATAATTATCGTTGCACAAGTTTTGGCTTGGGCGAATAGGTCGATAACAAAAGCCACCAGCGCAATTCGGGCATACATTTTTAAGGATGTTTAAGGCGCAGTCTTCACAAAAGGTGCATTCGTAGCTGCAGATCATGGCCTTAGTATTAGAGGGCGCCAAGTCGATATTGCAATGTTCACAGTTTGGTCTGAGCTCCAGCATTTTTGATCCTATTTAGTCTTCTTGATGGAGTTTATCGATATTCTCTTCCCAGTGTTGTCCATCAAAGTGGTTCACTGAGATCACGGGTACCGGGTCAAGACAAAATACATTGATTGAAACACCTTCCGGGTGTGAGCGTGGGTTATAAAAGGCTTTGACGCCGCAGGTTTTACAAAACGTATGTTGTGCAACTTTGGTATTGAATTGATAGTTGGTTAGATTTTCTTCACCGCTCAATAATTCGAAATCATTCAGAGGCACGATCAGACCATGATAATTATTCACCTGACAAATTGAGCAATTACATAAAGTAACTACTGGGGTTGCAGGCGCTTTAACTTTGAATTTTACTAGCTGGCAATGGCACCTACCGTGGTGCCACATGGCGGACTCTGAGTTTAGGTTTGACATAGGCATAAGATAAGGCAGATTATTACAACATGCCACTCTCATTTCCTCCTTCAACAGCTTATCTAGACGAGTGTCTTGAGTCTGTCGTTTTTAAAAAGCCACTGAAACGCGATATTGAAGCGCGGTTACAGGCGGTAATCGATTCGCTGGCGACCAAGCATTGGAAAAATACGATTGCACCAGCAGAAAGTGATGCCGATGGATTTTTACGCCAGCAAAAAAGCGAGTTTGACCTATTACAAGCCTGGTGTGATCTAAAAGGATGGCTGACTTTTGAGAAGCTGGGCCATTTGCGCAGTCAGTTCGCTGATGCCAGTGTTCACTTTGCGCTCGCTAGTGTAGTTAGTAGTGAAGACTATGTGCACTACTTTAATGATGATGCTCCAAACAAGCCACGCGTGTTGCCGGGATTATTTATTCTGGGCTTGGGTAAGTTGGGTGGTAATGACCTGAACTTCTCGAGCGATATTGATTTGATTGCTTACTATGATGAAGTCAGAGTGCCAATAGCCGCAGAGTATGGCATTGGCTATGTCTGCAGTCGGATTTTGCAAGATGTGTCCAATTTGCTGAGTGACGCCACTGATGCAGGTTTTGTCTGGCGTGTTGACTGGCGCTTGCGTCCCGAGGCTTCAATTAACCCTTTGGCAATTTCGACTGATATGGCGGAAGAGTTTTATCGGTACCGCTCTCTTCCGTGGCACCGTTTAGCTTTGTGTAAAGCCAGGGTGATTGCCGGTGATCAGACTTGTGGCAAAGTCTTTCTAAAAGACATCAATAACTATATTTGGCAGCGCAATCTGGATTATAGATCTTTCGATGACTTGCAGCATTTAAAGCAACGTATCAATGATGAGCATCCTGGTTTGGAGGTTCAGCGTGAGCAACAGCATAAAGTTACACGCAAAGCAGCGGGTTTTAATTTAAAGCTTGGGCGCGGCGGGATCCGAGAGATAGAGTTTATAGTAAATGCATTGCAGCTGGTCTGGGGTGGTAGAAAAAACACCTTGCAGATTAGTAACACTATGATTGCTTTGCAACGACTGGCCAAGCTTGATTTAATCGAGCCCGCGGTGGCAGACAATCTCACTGTTGCCTATATGTATTTCCGTACTTTGGAAAATCGCTTGCAGATGCTGGACAACCAACAACTACATACTTTACCGGAAGAAAAAACTGATAGAGCCGAGTTATTGTCTTTACTCGAACAGGACTGGAAGCAGCTCGGGCAAAGCCTTTATAAACATCGCACTCTGGTTGCGCGTGAGTTTGATCAAATGTTTGCGGTTGAAGAGGAGTCGAAGCAGAACTCGGAATTACCGGTTTGGGTGAGTGAGCTTGATGACTATTGTGCTCAGGTGATGAATAACTGGCATGAAGGCTTTCAAGTCTACGGAGCGCCAAATACGCTCACCACTTCTTTGGCTGATTTATTCCATCAGATACTTGAGTTGATTGACCAACATGCCGATAAGCCTGAAGACGCTATTCGCACCATCGATGAGTTCTTTGAGTCATTACCACCAGGTGGTCAGTATTTTCGATTGTTGCAAGCTTTTCCACATTTGTTAGAGCTAACAGTGCCTGCTTTGATCCGCTCGCCATTGATGACGCATTTACTGGCACAATCTCCGCATATCGTAGATGCCTTAATAGAAGAGCCAACGGGTTTACAGGGTGAGGCACTCCAGGCTGGGCTCGAGAACATAGTTGCTGAGACAACTCCAGAAATACAAATGAATGGCTTTCGTCGATTTATTAATGAACAGTTGTATGCGGTTTATGGTGGGTATCTGCATCAGCAGTTGAGCTATACGCAGTTAACGGAGCGTTTGACGGAGCTGGCAGAACGAGCTCTAGAAGCTGGCGTGAAGATGGTCTGTCAACAAATGGATCTTGCCAAGCCACCACTGACTGTTCTAGGTTTGGGCAAGCTGGGAATGTCATGTATGGCACCAGCCTCTGATCTGGATTTGATTTATATCGCTTCTGAAGATGTATCCATTGAATTGGCCAATGAGTTCTCGAATCGTATGCATACATTGATGTCTGCACAAATGCGCGAGGGTGTGGTGTACGAGATGGATATGCGTTTACGGCCCTCAGGCGCATCTGGTCCACCTACTGTGACGCTGAAAAGTTTTCGGGATTACCACCGTCAATATGCGCGTACCTGGGAGCATCTGGCTTTGATCCCTGCTCGTGTAGTAGCCGGTGACAAAGCTACAGGCAAGAAGGTCATGCAGCATCGTAAAGTGGTTTTAAACCGTGCCAGAGATGCTGAGCAGTTGTTGAATGATGTCACCAAGATGCATGGTATGCTGGTTGAGCAAAGAGTAGTTGAGGATGATCAACTCAATATAAAATTACGTTCTGGCGGTTTATTACAGGCTGAATATCTTGCTAATGCTATTTTGTTGGAAATGGTCGCGACCCAACAATTAGCGCTTACTGATTACCCGACAATGCTGGAGCAGGGTTTGTCTGATGCTGGTTATGTAGGTTTGGTTAATGCGATTCACTTTTGGAGGCCGCTACAGGTTTGGGAGCGTATTCTTGGTTTACAAGAATGCCCATTAGAGGAGATTCCCGAGCACTATCATGCAGGACTATTTACCGCGGTTGGCAAGCGCAGTTACAAAACGTTTATTGCGGCGGTGAACCAACATTCGAAATCTGTTTCTAAAATAGCAGCGGATTTTTTTGGTCGCGCAAGTGCGCTTGATACGATAGAAGATTGGCAGGATGAAACAGTAAAGTGGCATAAGCAGAAAAAAACCTGACGGTATAAAAGTTCCGACAGACGTAGCTATTCAACAAATCAGAGGTAAAAAGGAGCTGTTCTTCAAGACGCAAATGATGGTACAACAGTGCTAGTTATCCTCGCTTATCTGTAGGACTTTTTCTTTTATTCACCGTCTATCGGTCAACTACCTTGTTTCGGTTGAGTGCTGGTTGATGAAAACTAACGTTAAGGCGATCATACCAGCATGTCAAAACATCGCTACATAATTGAACAAGCATTCGTACTACCGCGTGTAGTCGGAGCTCTGTTTTGCGCGACGATGTTGGTGTTAGCCATCTTCTCTCAGCAATCAATTTCTGTCGGTGAATCAACCGACACACTTGCCAGTATAAAACCCCAGGTCGAGCACAAACGACAGTAGTACATTAGTACTTGTTACAAGCAGTAGCTGACTAGTATCCTTTCAGCATGTCATTCACAATCGATTCCCGCCTACCAGATGTAGGCACTACGATATTCACCGTGATCTCGCAATTAGCGCATGAGCATGATGCGATTAACCTCGGCCAGGGTTTCTCCGATTATGCAGGACCTGAGTTGCTGCACGAGCGTCTCGAGCACTATGCAAAGGGTTTACAACATCAATATCCACCGATGACAGGTATTCCTGCGTTGCGCGAAGTTGTGGCAGAAAAAGTGACACATTGCTATGGCTATGCTGCAGATCCCGAGCATGAGGTGACTATTGTTCCTGGCGCCACGGAAGGTTTGTTCTGCGCTATTCAGGCTTGCGTGAAGCCGGGTGATCAAGTCATTGTGTTTGATCCGGCGTACGATAGTTATGTGCCGGCGATAACCCTTGCCGGCGCCAGCTCAGTTCACATCCCACTGTATGCACCCGACTTCCGTATTAACTGGCAACGCGTCAAAGATGCCATCACTATAAAAACCAGCATGATTATCATCAATACACCATATAACCCGACCGGGATGGTGATGGGTGAGCAAGATATGCAGGTGCTTCAGGAATTGGTTCGCGATACCAAGATTGTAGTCTTATCAGATGAGGTGTATGAGCATCTGGTGTTTGACGAACAGTTGCATCAAAGCGTGTTACGTTATCCGGAGTTGGCAGAGCGTTCCATTATGGTGTCTTCATTTGGCAAGACATTCCATGTTACCGGTTGGAAGACGGGCTACTGTATTGCACCCCCACAATTGAGCGAGGAGTTGCGTAAAGTTCATCAGTTTGTCACTTTTGTTGGTGTCACACCGATTCAACTAGCGCTGGCAGATTTTATGCAAGCCTGTCCGAAACACGCTGAACAGCTGCCAGAGTTCTATCAGGCCAAGCGAGATTTATTTGCCAGCGCCATGGCTGACTCGAAATTCCAGTTTACTCCAGCCGCTGGCTCATTTTTCCAACTTGTGGATTACTCAGAGATTTCGGATAAAGATGATTTAACTATGGCGCGCTGGTTAACCACAGAAGTTGGAGTTGCGGCCATACCGATTTCCTTGTTTTATGAAAAGCCGCCGGAGAGTCGAATGGTGCGTTTTTGTTTTGCTAAACAGGACGAAACGCTTACCAAAGCGGCCTCGATTTTGAGTGCTTTGTAGTCGGCAGGTGGTTAAAGATCAAGACCCAGCGATTGAATTTTTCGAGTCAGTGTATTTCTGCCCCAGCCAAGCAAGCGCGCGGCTTCACTGCGTTTGCCACCGGCGCTTTCCAGTGCCGCTGTGATTAATACTGCCTCGAGTTTTTCTTGTGCGTTGTTGATTAAATCAGTTTGATTGTCAGCTAGTTGTTGTCTGGCCCATGCATTGAGTTGAGTTTCCCAATTAATAGAACGGCTACTGAGGCCCTCGCTATCTCTAATCTCTTCGGGTAAGTCTTCTGGACGAACTTCGATACTCGCCGACATTGCTGTTAGCCAGTGACACGTGTTTTCCAGTTGACGTACATTGCCCGGCCATTCCATGGTGGTGAGTATATCCAGCGCGTCCTGGTTAATTTTTTTAGTATCAACTTCTAGGCTTTTGGCAGACTTGGTCATAAAGTATTGCGCCAATGCCGGAATATCATCACTGCGTTCGCGTAAGGGGGGTAATTTTATACGTATCACATTCAAGCGATGAAACAGATCATCCCTGAACTGGCCTTGTTCAACCCGCTGCTCAAGATTCTGGTGGGTAGCGGCAATGATGCGTACATCAACCACAACCTGTTCATGCCCGCCAACACGATAGAAGATTCCCTCGGACAGTACGCGTAGCAAACGTGTTTGTAACTCTGCCGGCATGTCACCAATTTCATCCAGAAACAGGGTGCCGCCATTAGCTTGTTCAAAGCGTCCGGTGCGTTGTTCTTGCGCTCCTGTGAACGCGCCTTTTTCATGACCAAATAGTTCTGACTCCATCAGGTCAGCCGGAATTGCTGCTACATTAAGTGCAATAAATGGCTGTTCAGCTCGTGGGCTGTGGGTATGTAACGCTTGGGCGACCAGCTCCTTACCGGTGCCAGATTCGCCATTGATCAAAACATCGATCGACGAATTACTGAGTCGACCAATTGTTCTGAATAACTCCTGCATCGGAGCCGAGTCACCAATGATACCGGCAGTGGGTAGTAATTCAGGTTCTTCTTCGTTTTGTGTTTGTGATTCACAGGCACGTCTGGTTTGCTCAATAACATCATTGACATCGAATGGTTTGGGAAGATATTCAAATGCACCGCCTTGATAGGCAGCGACCGTAGTGTCCAGGTCAGAATGGGCAGTAATGATTATTACCGGCAGGGTAGGGTGCTGCTGGTGTACTTTTTCCAATAACTCCAGCCCGCTCATGCCCGGCATACGAATGTCTGAAATAATGACATTGGGTTGTTGTTGCTCGAGTGTCGTAAGCATGGCAGATGCTTCGGAGTAACAGGTGGTCTGAATGCCGGCCTTACTGAGTGCTTTTTCCAGTACCCAGCGTATCGATTGATCATCATCTACAATCCAGGCTGTATTCTCTGTGGCTGCGGTCATTGCTGTTGTGATCCGATCGGTAATAGTATTTCAAAGCGCGTAGGCTCGGCGCGAGAGGTGCATTCTAGTACACCACCATTTAGTTTGACCAGTGATTGAGAAATAGACAAACCGAGACCACTACCTTGTGGCTTGTTAGTGATCATGGGGTAGAAAATTTCTGAGAGATGTTCATGGCTGATGCCGGGGCCAGTATCCGTAACGGATAACGATACGACGATCGGATGCAGTTGGTCATTTATTATGTGTTGACGCAATACTCTGGTGCTTAAGGTGATGGCCCCTTGGTTATCACCTATTGCTTCCAGAGCGTTACGGGCGATGTTCAGGACGGCTTGTACCAATTGGTCCTGATCCACTAATAATTTTGGGATACTAACGTCGTAATCACGGATCAACTCAATCTGCTTGCCCGCCTGTGCTTCCAAGAGAAAATAAACGCGATCAATAACTTCATGAATATTCAGCCAGACTTTATCCGCCTGTTGTTTGGGACCCAGCATTTTATCGATTAGTGTCGTGAGACGATCTGCCTCTGCAATAATGACTTTGGTGTATTCATCCAGTTCATTGTTATCAAGTTCTGCTTCTAGAAGTTGCGCAGCGCCTCTAATGCCACCTAGCGGATTCTTGATCTCGTGCGCCAAACCTTTCAGCAAATTTTCCGAGTGAGCGTGGATAGTATGGTCTTGTTGTCTGGATTCCAGGGCTTCATCGCGTTGATACAATTCAACCACTGCAAAATCATTCACCACTGGAGTTACTACCATATCCAGTTTAATCGATACTTGATGAGGTCGCTCTAATGTCAAGTCTCTGCGTATCACGCGTTGATCATTGCTCTTACTCAGGTGATCAAGGGCACTGACATCCAGAAATTGACAGACTTGATTGAAGACTTTTCCGATGGTGCGTTTTGCGCTACGACTAAGTAATGTTTCCGCTGCCGGATTCATTTTTATTATCTTGCGCTTGCTGTCCAACAACAGGGTTGCAGTGTGCAGATGTTCGAGGGTGAGATGATCTAGTGTTTCGCTGGTGGGCATAGAGGCATATTACGCAATATGCCGGTTGGCGGAAATGTTTTTCGCCGCTTAGTTGCGAATAAAAAATTAGCGAGTGCGGGTGATCCCTTGCATCGCTAATTGACTCTTTTTACGCTGTTCTTCTTGCAGTTTGCGCCGCAGCACGGAGGCACGCATGATCATCACCTTGCTGGGTGCAGTGCGACCCAGAATCATTCCGGTTTCACTGGCAATGAGTTCGGCTTCAATGCTGTGTGAGCCACGGTCAAGTCCACTAATGACTGCACTGGTACTATCGGATTCGGCCACCAGAGCTCCATCCAGGTAAAAATTAACGGTAATAGGTATTTCCGGGGCAGGGGTTATATTTACTGATGCTGTGATCTGGCCGCCATTGGCTCGTATCGTCGCACCATCCTCAGGTGACAATGTAAAGTCGAAGCGTGCTTGGGCACCGGATCGTTTGCCGCTTTTTTTCGTGCCCGGTGCAGTGTAGTTAGAGCCACTGGGACGATATTTCTCGGTGGTCTGCAATTCTGGCAGATCAACCTCTTCGGTTTGTTGTTCAACCGGAGGTGCATCTGTGAAAACTACATTGCCATTCTCATCAATGTATTTGTAGACACCTGCTAAAGCGGGTGTGCAGATGAGCGCAATCGAGATCAGTATATATTTCATGTTAATAACCCTAGTCCATGTTTCAAACAGGTGCAATCAAGTTGGTCGCAAAAGACTTGTAGCGCCTGATAGTTATCACCGATAAACGGTAGTTTAAACGCTACAATTGGCGATCAGCTACTAATCTATGCGTATATTATTGGAAAAGAAGATGCTTAAAGAGTTCGCAGAATAGAGCAAATCCAGAGGAATTTCACGATTTATAACCTGAAAAGAAGCAGGATTTCACAGGTTATGTTTTTCCAGTTATAGCCTTACTGACGATCTGAATAGTTCATTAGAAAGCAGCTACGACGTTAACCTTATAATATGCTTGCGCCGTAAAATTGATAGCGGTAAATATTATTCGTCGTATACTCTGCTTTAGTCTAATTCTCAGGTATTGCTATGCGTCCGTTTTTATTTATTTGTCTGGTATTGATTTCTGCCTGTACCAGTACACCAACTATTTCAAACCAGGTTACTTCAGCAGATCAACAACTCACAGTATTAATGGATCGCTATTGGGGGTTTATGATGTCTTCAAACCCCACCTGGGCAACCAGTATGGGTGTGCGAGACTATGACGATCAGTTGGAAGACTATTCGCTGGAAAATTATGATAAGCAACTTAACTGGATGAAAGAATTCGAGTCAGAGTTGCTGGGCCTTACAGTTTCGCAAATGTCCGATGACAATCAACTCAACCATGAATTGTTGGCACTGCAGTTAAAGAATAATATTGAAGGCGCGAATTACGGTGGTAAATATCAGTTAATGACCAACCGTGGCGCTCCACATCTATCGCTGGCACAAATGCCGTCACGATTACCATTTCGACAGAATGATGATTATCAAAGTTATTTAAAACGGTTGGCCTTAGTGCCGGTGCAGAGTAATCAGGTGATTGAGCGACTCCGAGCCGGTTTGCAAGCGGGCTGGAAACAGCCGTGTGAATCGATGCGCGGTTTTGAAAACAGTATTACCACGCATATCGTGACTGATCTTGAAAAAAGTAATTTTATGCAGCCCTTCAAGAAGCGTCCTAACGCAGTCTCCGAAGTTGATTTTAATCAATATAAAAAGGCTGCAGAGGATCTGGTGAAAACCAAAGTTATTCCAGCATTTAGTGAGTTTGCCAACTTCTATAACTCGGAATACGCCCCGGCGTGTAACACGGTGGATGGTGTTAGCTCATTACCAGGCGGCGCAGAATTTTACGCCTATAAAGTACGCCAATTCACAACGACTGACCGAACTCCGAAAGAGGTGCATCAGATTGGTCTGAGCGAGGTAAAACGTATCCGTGCCGAAATGGATGAGGTCATCGCCGAGGCCGGGTTTGAAGGCAGCTTCAAGGAATGGCAAGAGCATCTTAGAACCAATCCTGATTTTTATCCCAAGACAGCGGATGAGCGTATGGATGCAGTCGCCGTGATTATGAAAAAAATGGACGGTTTGTTACCTGAGTTGTTTACCCGTTTTCCTCGTATGCCATATGGTCTAAAAGAGATACCGTTAGATATAGCCGAGAAAACCACTACCGCTTACTACAATCAACCTGCTGGTGATGGTTCACGCGCCGGCTTTTATTTTGTAAACACGACCAAGCTGGATACTCGGCCTCTGCATGAACTCGAGGCTTTGAGTTTGCATGAGGCGGTGCCCGGGCATCATTTCCAGATCGCATTGGCTCAAGAGCTTGATCTACCCGAGTTTCGTCGTCATGGCGGTTTTACAGCATTTGTTGAAGGCTGGGGTTTGTATGCTGAAAGATTAGGTCTTGAGGTTGGCTTTTATCAAACGCCTTACACTAACTTCGGCCGTCTTTCCTATGAGATGTGGCGTGCTTGTCGTCTGGTCGTGGATACTGGTATCCATGCGAAAGGATGGACTCGCCAACAAGCGATAGACTATATGGCAGAAAATTCCGGTCTCTCTCTGAACAACATTACGACCGAGGTTGATCGCTACATAACCTGGCCCGGTCAGGCACTTGCCTATAAAACCGGAGAGATGAAAATACGAGAGTTAAGAGCGCGTGCTGAAGCAGCTTTGGGTAGTGGTTTTGATGTAAGAAAATTCCATGATGCGGTATTGGAGAATGGTGCGATTCCGATGTCGGTATTAGAGAAAAAGATAGATTCCTGGATCAAGGCTAGCGGTGAATAGAGTAATGATTGAAGCAAACTGTCATTGTGGCGCCGTTAAAATCTTTCTCAAGCAATTACCGGTTAGCTATACTGAGTGCAACTGTTCGATTTGCCGACGCTATGCAGCTCAATGGCTATATGTTGAAGCAAGCGAGGTTGAAATCACTGCAGCAGAAGGGGTGATTGCCAGATATCAATGGGGTGATCACGAAATAGATTTTTGCCATTGTAGTGAGTGTGGTTCGGTTACCCATTATTGCTCATTGCCGGAATCAGACAGCAGTCGCGTTGCAATTAATGGACGAATTTTTGACCCTGTAATGTTGACTGGTTTAAACAAAAGAGAGTTTGATGGTGAGGCGATGTAATTCTGGTAATTTGAAATTACAGACTGAGTGCACATGTAAGTAATATTCTTTCTAGTATTATTACTATCTATAGGTTACGACTACCGAACTAGTTAATGACAAGAAAATATAAAATCGCGTTTGTATCATCCTGGAACCCGGACAACAAGCAAAGCTGGTCCGGTACTTTATATTCCATGAAGCGGGCGCTTGAGTTACATGGGCAGGTTGACTGGATAAATGTACGTTCCAAGATATTAGAGCGTGTAGCGGTAAGACTCGTCTGGATTTATGGCTTTTTTGTAAAACGTTTAACCGGGCAAGATTATGTCTGGATGAGAAACATTCCCCTTTCACATGTTCGTGGCTATTTAATAAGATCGCAATTAAAGAAAAAGAACTATGACTTTGTTTTTGCCCCGGCTGCGTCAAATGAAATTGCGTTTCTAAATACTGATATTCCGATTATTTTCGTTTCAGATGCTACGTTTTTGGCCTTCAATGGGTTATATCATGTATCGGCAAGTTTGGACGACTTGGTTGCGGTAGAAGCGAATCTTGCTGAAGAAAGGGCGCTCGAAAGGGCTGATGTTATTTCATTCCCATCCCAGTGGGCTGTAGATACAGCGATTAGCGACTATGGATTGCCAGCAACAAAAGTACATTTAAATCGTTTTGGATCGAATTTCAGAAAGCTTGAGGCAAATTCAGTCATAAAAAATCTGGATGTTTGCCGACTATTTTTTCTTGGCATAGATTGGCTGCGCAAAGGTGGAGATATTGTTGTTGAAAGCTGTGATGTGCTGATTTCCAGAGGAATAGCAGTAGAGTTAACGATTTGTGGTTGTGAACTACCTGCTGAATATGAAAGAGAATATATTACGCACATACCGTTTCTGGACAAGAATAATGCAGAAGATGAGTTGAGATTGGTGGAGTTATTCCATGATGCGCATTTCTTCTTTATGCCATCACAAGGGGAGTGTTATGGCATGGTTTATGCGGAGGCAAGTTCTGCAGCATTACCATCTATTGCCTGTGATGTTGGCGGTGTGGCTTCTGTGGTTACTTCCAGGAATGGGGTTTTGTTGCCACGAGAGTCTAAGCCTGAAGATTACGCGAAGGTGATTGAGGATTTATTCACTGATCAGGAACAATACAACCAACTTTCAAAGTCAGCTCGTTTGTTCTACGAAGAGTGTCTTGATTGGTCTATTTGGTCGCAAGATATAATTGATGCTTTCGAGGCTCTGAATACGAAAAAGCAAGCGTAGTTCTTGCGCTGAGGTGTCAGTACCTAGCTGACCAGTTCTGGCAAATCATCACCCTTGGCAATAAAGTTTATTGCCAGGCCATTGTTACACCAGCGTTCGCCGCGTGGTTCTGGTCCGTCTTTGAATACATGTCCCTGATGCCCGCCACAACGAGCGCAGTGATATTCGGTACGAGGATATATCAATTTGTAATCAGTGGTTTTGCCAATATTTTCTTCGATTATTGGCTTGGTAAAGCTAGGCCAGCCTGTGCCGCTATCAAACTTGTCGTCGCTGGAAAATAGCGGCAGTTTGCAGGCAGCACACACGTATGCACCTTCATCATAGACTTTATCTAATGGGCTGGACCCGGAGCGTTCGGTGCCGGCTTTGAATAAAATTTGATAGCGATCTGGCTCAAGAATTTCTTGCCATTCTTTTTTGCTTTTATTGAGTGGGGTGAACGACATATTGGCGCTAGCCTCCTTGGTTGGTGACTGGGTTGAATTAGAATTCTGTCCAGCACCTGAGCGTGAACATGCGCTTATCAGTGGTAGTAATAAAGCGGTTTTAAGTAGTTCTCTTCTATGCATTATTCAATCCTGATATGGTTTTAACTAATACTATAATTACGCTGCCTATTGATCTAAAGATGCATTAATTAGTCTGATTAAGGCTCACTTTGAGTAGAGCATCAAGTTTTGATTGATAGCGCTCACGAATCATTCCTTCAGGTGAATTTTCCAGTGCATTCTTAAGTGCCCGTTCCGCTTTTATATTTTTTCCTTGTTTATAGTAGGTTTTTGCAAGGCCTATATAGCCATGATGTAAATAGGGTGCTGTTTTAACGGCCTTGTTAAAATAATGAATCGCGTTTGGATAATCGTGCTTCGCAAAATGGTCTTCTGCAACATGGATCCAGTTAAACGGGTTAGGGTCATCCAGATTCGCCAATTGCTTGGTGATCAGTTCAGCTTCATCAAATCGATTTTCCAAGCGTAATAAAATACGATAATTGCGTAATATAGCCACCTTGCTATCGGCATTTTCCAGGCCGTATAAATAAAGTTCTTCAGCTTTTTTTATCATGCCACTACGACGATGCAGTATAGCCATCATATTGATATTTTCATTGTCGTACGGTGCTACGTTTACCGCTTCCATTAAAAGCCAAAATGATTGTTGGTAGTTCTTGTTAGTCAACTCGATCGCCGCAAGGTTGCGATAGAACATACCAATGAATTGTCTTTGATTGATGCGTCTGCCTGGTACATCTCCGGGGCTTGGATAGAAATCTATTTTTATATGTGGTCTGAATGAGAAGAGTGCACCTGGAGGAACTTCAAAATCAGGGTTATACAACACGGTGCGTACGTGATTTGATCGAACCACAACGTCACCGCGTTGATCATAAAAGGGAGAATTATTAATGAAGCGGTAGTCAGCTTTTATTCCGACCAAATGTGAAAGTGCGGTGGTCAGTGTAGCAAGGGTCATGCAATCACCCTCAAGCTTGCTCAAAGCGACATTGGTGTTGAGTGTTTTGTTGTTATATTCAAACTCAGCGAGTAGATTTTCTACGTATTTAGCTACTCTTCTGTGTGGATCTATATTCTTGTTTTTTTTGTTTTCATAGTAGTTGAGAAAGCGTTTTGCATGCTGATTGTTAACACCAAAAATATCATCTAGCGATGGAATATTATTCGGGCGTTTTCCAAACAGGGTTGTATCAATGGTAGGGATGGCGCTGTGGTATCTGGTGATATTGCTGACACAGGCAGAACAGGAAAGCAGCATGCCTATAGCAATTACTGCTTTAAACAAATTGAAGGTGTTCTTATACAACATAAGAAAATAATAGCATGCAAATAAGGATGGATTTTATTAAAGAGGGCCCCTGATGCGTAACATGTCTCGTTTTTTCAGGCTTTCAAACAGGTATTTGACAAAACTGTCAGTCATTTTTGGCGTTATTTTCAATGAAATATGTTGTTCTTCATTATTTTCTAGGCGATCTACGCGACATATTTTTCCAGCGCCAGCGAGTATTTCGATCTGCTGGTTTGCTGTATAGGCAGGAAAAATTTGTTGACCAGGTAGCTTGAGTATCAGCTCTAGTGACCCATCATCAAGAAGTTTCTTGTCGGCTACTCGTGTGGGTAGGGTAAGTATTTTATCCTTATAAGTGCCAATCTCGGGAATGTCCAGGATCACATCAGAAGACGCGATGGCCTGGCAGCAGAGTATTTTTCCAGCGCGTATATCTTCATCTTGTAAGGCGGGTGGTGTTTCGGTTGGGTAGCGAATCTCTCCCTCAACTTTACTAACCATGCACGCACCACAGGCGCCACCTTGACAACCATAGGGCAGATCAATATCAGCGAGCAGTGCGGCTGCCAGTAGAGTTTGTTTGGAGCTGCTATTGAAGACAATATTCGCAGGTTGGATGGTAATCGTATAATTCATTGCTACTTTATCGCACGTCTGGCTTCCACCAGTTTTGGTAACCAGTATTCATCAGACAGTGTAGCGATGGTTACCCCCTTGCTACTCGAAGCATGGATGAACCGATTGCTGCCGATGTAAACACCCACATGATTAGGTGTACCAGCCGGTTTGAAAAAAAGTAGGTCACCGACCTGTAATGCGCGTTTACTGACTTTTCTGCCGACACGCCGTTGTTCTTTAGTGGTTCGAGGCAACTGTAAGCCATAAATGCTGCGGTAAGCATTTTTCACCAGAGCCGAACAGTCAATGCCGCTTTTGCCAGTGCCACCATATTGATAGGGAGTGCCTTGCCAGTTTTTATACCATTGCACCCAGCGCCCGGAATTCACGGGCGTCACATTTTTGGTGCTACAGGCGCCGATGCTTATGAGTACTAACACCAGCAGGCTTAAGCAGCTAGTCTTCATGATCAGGATGCAATAATGGTTCGACACCGGCTTTGCTGCGTATCCAGTTCATGCTCTTCAATACGGCCGGGCGAGAAGCCAGTTTCCGCTCCATGCTGTACTTGCCCGGAAAGTTCATCAGCCCCAAACCGATGAGCATAGTAAGGATGCCTTGACCCGGGATAAAGAACATTAAGAATCCAGCAATCACTAAAACCAGACCGAGTATATTTTTAGACAGGGTAATCAAGCTAGCACCGATTCCTTTGTTTGCTTGTAAGGCATGGCGATAGTGTGGTTGGAAGTAGTTGGCCGGTAAGCGCGAAATGACTATGGGTATCAAAACGATAGAGATGATAAAGGTGATGGCCGAGATGATCGCCATCCATGCGATCAGACCGCTATGCGCAAGCAAAGATTCAGGGAGCCAGTCACGCATGTTGTTTTGATCGATTCATTAGTAAATATAAAAAGGCTCCTGCAAGCCCCCCGATAAAACCAAACAGGTGCGCGTCATAAGCAACCTTGCCACCAATCAATTGCTCTGTGCCGATAGAGTTTCCGGAAATTTGTTCCCATGTAATTTTTGCGATTACTACTATCAGTAATCCAACTGCAAAACTTCGTTGAGTGCGATAGCTGTAGACAGCACCGGCGGCTAACAGGCCATGCAGAATTCCGGATAAGCCAACGTACCAGATTAAATGTGGTGAAAACAAATGTATTCCGATACTCATAATCAAACCGCTGATTAAAAATGCTATCAGATAATTTCGGGTGCTCCATTCCGGCATAAAAAGGGCGGTAATCAAGATTAGACCAGCAAGATTCATCAACAGGTGCACCCACCCTAAATGCAATATTTGTCCAGTGAGAAAACGCCACAATTGGTTGGGGTGATTGCGGTCATAACGAAGTGTGTCTTGCCACAGCTCGGGCAGGCATTGGAAGATGATTGCCAATAGTCCGATTGCCGCAGCAATCATTATTACGTTCAGGCGTTGTTGTCTGGATGGGCCATCCATGGAGCCATACTCGAAAATCAGTGTGGTAAGTCTACGCGACCCGTGCGTTGTGGGGAAGCTGACAACAAGTCAGATTATCGATGATTAATGCTTGTAGATCGTGACTAATGTTGAATTCGTCCAGAGTTTGCTGCAAGCAGAAAGACCACTGTTGCAGCTGACGTTCGGATTTTGGAAGTGGCAGTAAATCGAGTGCCAGACCTGAGTTTGATAATGGAGATTCGAGCGCTTGATTGAGTAGCTGGTAGGTGGTGTCGCGATGTTTACTCAAAGGCTGATCAAAGCATTGCCGTAATTCCCACAGTTCAGGCAGGTTGTCGAGTAGTTCATAAATCCGGTCGACCAGCTCTAGCAGAGTTTGTTCTCCACCAATCTGTATAAAGGGTGAATCTTCGGATAACATCCTTGTAATTCCTTTTAAGCATGAATCTTTAATGATCTAATCGTATTGAGATTCTCTGATATTTGTCTGGTACTGGTTCACATTGCTCCGATTAATGGGCTCACTGTCACATAATTATGTAGGCAAAACAGCCGATATTGAGCCAGAAATCGACAGTATTGCTAAATAGCATCACATCTTCAGTTTCTTTTTCTTTTGGGCAATGACATTGCCTGCTATCCCTGTATAATCGCGCCGCACTCTAGCCTCGACTGTGAATTTAAAGATGATCGAAAAATTACGCAATATCGCCATTATTGCTCACGTAGACCATGGCAAAACCACATTGGTTGACCAGCTCTTGCAGCAGTCAGGCACCCTTGGTGAACGCGCAAAAACTACCGAACGGATGATGGATTCCAACGACCTTGAAAAAGAGCGTGGTATTACTATCTTGTCCAAGAACACCGCGATTGAATGGGGCGACTATAAAATCAACATAGTCGACACACCAGGTCACGCCGATTTTGGTGGAGAGGTAGAGCGCGTGCTGTCGATGGTAGATTCGGTATTACTGTTGGTAGACGCGGTTGACGGACCGATGCCACAAACCCGCTTTGTTACCCAGAAAGCGTTTGCGCAGGGTCTCAAGCCAGTTGTAGTTATTAACAAAATTGATCGCAATGGTGCGCGACCCGATTGGGCGCTTGATCAAACTTTTGATCTATTCGATCGTTTGGGCGCGACAGATGAGCAACTTGATTTCCCGGTGATCTACGCATCAGCGTTGAACGGGTATGCCGGCAATGATGCGGACGTACGCGATGGTGATATGGAGCCGTTGTTTCAGGCAATAGTAGATAACGTAGACAAGCCTGACGTCGATATGGACGGGCCATTTCAAATGCAAATCAGTTCGCTTGATTACAACAGTTATGTTGGGCTGATTGGTATTGGCCGGATCAAGCGCGGTCGTGTCGAAAACAATACGGCGGTTAAGGTTATCGATCACGAAGGTATTGTGCGTAACGGTCGTGTCTTGCAAATATTAGGTTTCCATGGTCTGGAGCGAGTAGAGAAAGACAGTGCTCAGGCTGGTGACATAATCGCCTTTACCGGCATGGATAAATTATATATCTCGGATACCTTATGTGATGCCGATAATGTTGAAGCCTTGCCAGCGCTCACCGTTGATGAGCCGACGGTGAGCATGACTTTTCAAGTCAACAAATCACCCTTTGCCGGTAAAGACGGCAAGTATGTTACCTCACGCCAGATCTCCGAGCGTCTTGATGAAGAATTACTACACAACGTAGCGCTGAAAGTTGAGCCTACCGAAGATCCGGACAAGTTTAGAGTTTCCGGCCGTGGTGAATTACACCTGGGTATTCTCATAGAAAACATGCGTCGTGAAGGTTACGAATTAGCCGTGTCGCGACCTGAAGTGGTTATTCGTGAAGTTGATGGCGAAAAGCTGGAGCCATACGAGCAGCTAACCGTAGATATTGAAGAGCAACATCAGGGTGCGGTCATGGAGCGCCTCGGTGAGCGACGTGGTGACTTACAAGATATGGTGCCTGATAGTAAAGGTCGGGTGCGACTGGATTATGTTATTCCATCGCGAGGTTTGATTGGTTTTCAAACTGAATTTTTAACACTGACCTCGGGTACCGGTTTGATCTATCATGTGTTTGATCATTACGGCCCTTTCCGCAAAGAGATGATTGGTCAACGTAATAATGGTGTGTTGATAGCCAACGGACCAGGTAAAGCGCTTGCTTATGCATTGTTCAATTTGCAAGAACGAGGGCGTTTGTTCCTCTCGCATGGCGATGAAGTCTACGAAGGTATGTTAGTGGGTATACACGCTCGCGATAATGACCTGGTGGTAAACCCACTTAAGGCCAAGCAGCTCACCAATATCCGTGCTGCTGGAACCGATGAAAACCTTATCTTAACGCCGCCCGTAAAAATGACACTGGAGCAGGCACTGGAATTTATTGACGACGATGAATTGGTAGAAGTTACCCCAAACTTCATACGTCTCCGTAAAAAGCACTTGCTCGAGCACGAGCGCAAAAAAGCCAGCCGTACAAGTAAAGCAGCCGTGAACGAGTAATCGAAAGCTTAAGCAGTTGTTTCGTTTAAGTTAGTTCTACTTTTAGAGGTAAAAGATCGTAGCGAGGTCAAGTTGGCGCGATCAAATGCTTCAAATTTGAGAGGAGAATAGTTGTCTATTCGACGAATGAATTTGGAGGAGTTGAGCGATGCCAGCTTAACCGCAGTAGCTATTTTTTTAGCGGAGGTGTTTGCTGCCTCTCAACATCCCTATAATTTCCTTCTCAATCTTCGCCAGATCTTCACTCTTCTCATTTGCAGTCAAACTAAGCATGGTGGTGATCTCAAGACGCTTGGCTTTGAAATACTCCAGAACAAATTGTTCTGTTTTCAAAGTAAAGGTAATGACTTTC
>CALISW010000103.1 GCA_938041655.1 uncultured Thiotrichales bacterium
AAACACCCAACATAAATCCTTGTTGCTCCAGCACTAACAACCGTTGTTGTTGAGAATCTTCGGCAGACTTGAGACTAAATAGCGACTCCAGATCCATGACCGGAAACAAAGTGCCGCGTAAATTCGCGATACCTTTCATCCAGCTCATAACGCCAGGTACTTTGGTGACTGTTGGTGGAATAATTATTTCTCGAACCACACGCATAGAGACCAGCAATTTGCTCTCGCCCAGAGTAACGAGCACGCCAGTCCAGCTACTACCAGCCTGCTCATAGACTGGCATACCGCCGGAACTCTCCCTGCTTTTCTTATCTAGCGCAATTAACAGATCAAATGGTCTGAGCGCTTGGTTCTGTGACATCCTTGTACTCACTCTTTGGTAGTTGTCAGACGCTTAACAATTGATTCACGCAATTCATTAATGGTTTTTCCTGGGTGGGCTTGGTTAAGTATTCAATCGCACCCTGGCGCTTGGCCCAGACCTTGTCGGTCTCCTGGTCTTTGGTACTCACAATCACAATCGGTATTTTTTTAGTCGCAACATTCTGGTTCAATCGGCGTGTCGCCTGAAAACCATTCATACCCGGCATAACCACATCCATCAGGATCAGGTCGGGGTTTAGTTCTTGTGCTTTGTCGACGCCTTCTTCACCATCCATCGCGATGCTGACAGTGTGTCCATTCTTCTCCAGAATACTGGTGAAAAAATGACGTTCTGTTGGTGAATCATCAACAATCAGTATATGTGCCATTTTACTTTTAAGTCCTAGTGTTTAATTTCTGCTGCAGAGGTGCCTTCAGCATATGACTGCAATGCGCCTAATAAATCTTCTCGTGTAAATGGCTTGGTTAGATAGTCTTCAGAACCGACAATTCTGCCTCTGGCCTTGTCAAAAATACTGTCTTTACTGGAAAGCATAATGACCGGAGTTTTTCTGAAGTTCTGGTTATGTTTAATCAGGGCACAGGTTTGATAACCATCGAGACGCGGCATCATGATGTCGACAAAAATAATATCGGGATTGTATTCGGCGATCTTGGCCAAAGCCTCATAGCCGTCCACGGCGGTAATGACTTTACAACCCTGTTTTTTCAATAAGGTTTCAGCAGTTCGACGGATAGTCTTACTGTCGTCAATTACCATGACTTTGAGTCCGTCAAACGACGCTGTTGAATCTAACTGTTCCATAGCGTTTAGATTGCTCCAATAGTGTGTGTGAAATGCAGACCTTGTGCCTCCATTTCATCTGAAAATTCCCGCTAACTCTGTGCCTTTATTATAGAGTAAACTGCACGGGAACTATTTCACACTATTTCATGTTAGAGGACTATCGATTAGTTCTCAACCTGATGATGGAAGGCGATAAACGGTAGCTTAGCAGAGATTAATGGCTAGCAACCGATAAACCACGGCAAAGAGGCGAAAATGGCTGCAATAAAGCTCGGAATTGTGATGGATCCGATCGACACTATAAATCCCAAAAAAGACAGCTCGCTGGCGATGTTATTGGCCGCGCAAGCACGTGACTGGGAACTCTATTATCTCGAACCCAAAGACCTCTATTATCTCGAAGGCACGGTCTATATGGATGCCACTGAGTTAAGTGTGGCTGACAGTCTGACCGACTGGTTCAAACTGGGTAAACGCGAGCAAAAAACAGCCGCTGATTTCGACATCATGCTGATGCGTAAAGATCCTCCATTCGATATGGAATTCGTTTATTGCACCTATATGCTGGAGCAACTCGAACGCGATGGCGTGTTGGTCGTCAATCGACCTGCCAGTCTGCGCGATGTGAATGAAAAATACGCCACCACCTGGTTCCCGCAATGCGCGCCTGCCAGTATGGTCAGTGCTGACCCGTTAAAATTCCGCGAGTTTCTGGAAAAGCATCATGACATCATCGTCAAACCACTCGACGGTATGGGTGGTGCTTCGATTTTTCGCATCAAGGCGGGTGACACTAACACCGGTGTGATTCTGGAAACCTTACTCGACTTCGGCAAGACCACCGCCATGGCTCAGGTGTTTTTGCCCGACTATGTCAAAGGAGACAAGCGCATCTTGTTAATTGATGGTGAGCCGGTTGATTATGCCCTGGCCAGAATTCCATCTACCGGTGAAGGTCGCGCTAACCTCGCTGCTGGTGGCAAAGGTGTTGGGCAACCTCTAACCGAACGAGACCGCTGGATTTGCGCCGAACTCAAAGATGAAATCAAAGCGCGTGGTTTGTACTTTGTTGGCATCGACGTTATTGGCGACTACCTGACCGAAGTTAATGTCACCAGCCCAACCTGCATAAGAGAACTTGATAGCCAGTTTGATCTGGATATCGGTGGCGCCTTGATGGATTGTCTGGCCACTAAACTCAACTAATGACGAGCACCAACCTGCTGCGACCAGCATTACTGCTCGCAGTATTGTTTACGCTCACAGCCTGCCAGCCGGAGCGAATGTATAACGACCGGTTTTATAGTTTTGGCACCATCATTGAAGTATCTTTAATCAGCTCGGATGCAACCACTGCTGCACAGGCTATGCAACTGATCCAGTCAGAGCTGCAACGTATGCACACACAGTGGCATGCCTGGCAAGAGAGTGAGCTGACCCGCCTCAACCAACAACTGCAACAACAAAAATGGTTCAGCACCGAACCGGAACTGTTTGAGATGGTATCCATCTCACAACAATATTACCGCAGTAGTGACGGACTGTTTGATCCGGCGATAGGCGCCTTGATTAAGGCCTGGGGTTTTCATCGCAGCGAATTCAATGAGCAACGTAAACCTGAGGCCGGGGCAATTGCCGCACTCCAGCAACAACAACCCAGTATGGCCGATATAGAACGGCAAAATACTAAGCTGCGAGGTACAAATCCGAACCTGCAACTGGATCTGGGAGGGCTGGCAAAAGGTTACGGCTTAGATAAGATTTCCCAACAATTACAACAACTTGGGATAAGCGACTTTATACTCAATGCCGGTGGCGATGTGGTCGCCAGCGGCCAACATGGCACACGTTCCTGGAAGGTCGGTGTTCGCGGACCTGAACCTGACAAGCTGATCGCGACCATCAATACGAATGGCTACGAAGGTGTATTTAGCAGCGGCAATTATGAACGCTTCTACGATACTAATGACGGTCCTGTTCACCACCTGATTGACCCACGTAATGCACAACCCGCCAGCTCATTGATAGCCTCAACCGTGTTACACGCAAACCCGTCTCTGGCGGACGCCGCTGCTACCGCGCTGTTAATTGCCGGTAGCAAAGACTGGCGTCGCATCGCCAACCAGATGGGTGTTAGCCATGCACTGGTTATCGAAGCAAACGGCAAGATACATCTAACCGCTGCCATGGCAAACCGGGTTACGCTAAATGATCACTTAATGTCCAGCGTCACAACTGATAAAATGTGAACTGAAAGCAGGAATTTGAACACTTTATGACCCATAGTTTATGGTTGCCTCCACCAACACTGATCAATTTCAGTCTTCGGGTCTCTAATCGATGAACTCCGCCCCATCACCACTAATCGTTACCGCCAGTGACCGGCTGGGCACGACGCTGTTTATTGCCGGGGCTGCGCATCTAATTTTAATTCTCGGCATTTCTTTCACGGTTGAATTAAGTAAAGAAAACAGTAAGCAAAAACCACTTGATATTGTCATCGCTAATACTAAAAGTCTGGAAGAACCTGAAGACGCCAAGAATATTGCCCAGTTCAATCAGCAAGCCAGTGGCTCTGCCGATGAACCCGGCAGACCAAGTAATCCGTTAGCATCAGTGCGTCCAACCGATCAACTCGGTCAAGCGCCCATGCCGGTACAAACCAGTGAACAACAACAGCAGCAGGATGCTGAACAGAAATTACTCACGGCAAAAAACAGCACCACTATCGTCAACACTCAAGAACAAACTGAAGAAGAAAACCAGGATCAAACCCGCCAAGGAAAATCTGAGCAAGAACGGGAACTGGAGATGGCACAACTGGCGGCCGAAATAGAACTGGCAGATAAACGTTATGCCGAACGACCACGGGTTCATTTTGTGGATGCCTTAAGCGCCAAAAGTGCGGTCGAAGCGATGTATGTCAACGACTGGGTCAGACGTGTGGAAGGCATGGGTAATTTAAACTACCCCGAAAGTGCACGCATGCAAAAACTCAATGGTCGCCTGACCCTCTCGGTACGGCTGGATAATCTGGGTAAAATTGTATTGATAGATGTGGATTACTCATCCGGCAGCGCTCTGCTGGATAATGCGGCCAAAGACATCGTGCGGCTGGCAGCGCCGTTCATGGAATTTCCGGCCGAAATGCGGGATAAATATGATCAATTGGATATCACCAGAACCTGGGTCTTTCATTCTGGCACCAATAGCGTCAACTAAACGCTCAAAACACGACGAAAAGGCGCACAGACCTCAAAATATCAATCCAGGACTGTACACCCGCCCTAAACAGGGATAAGATGCGCGCCACTTAAGGGTCTGACATCAACATAATCGATGCATTTACGGCGGTTACGATGACATTAGGCTGGCTTTTAAGATGAACCTGACCAGCCACTTCCTGATTGCCATGCCTGGCATGACCGACCCGAATTTTTCTCAAACAATCAACTTGATCTGCCAGCATGATGAGTTAGGCGCGATGGGACTGATTCTTAATCGACCCACATCATTGAGCGTTTCCGAAATGCTTACTGATTACCATATCACCGACACACCACTTACTTTCAATACCGAAAAAATTGTCTATCAGGGTGGTCCGGTGGCTATCGATCAGGGTTTTGTCTTGTACCGGGACACGCGCGACTGGGGTGACACCTTACGTGTGAGTGATGATTATTGTATTACCACCTCATCTGAAATACTCGAAGCACTGGCAGTAGACGAAGGACCCGACGAATACCACATTCTGTTAGGTTACTGCGGTTGGGATGCAGGTCAGCTTGATGCGGAAATTAATAATAACGTCTGGCTTACGGTCGATGCAGATGTAGAAACTGTTTTCAGCACACCGCCTGAAAAACAATGGACAGCGGCGGCGGCAAAACTCGGAGTCGATCTAAATTTAATCAGTAGCGAGTACGGTCATGCCTGAAGGAACTATCATCGCCTTTGATTATGGAAGCGCCCGCACCGGCACGGCGGTCGGCAATACCATCACCGGCACGGCGACACCATTGCAGACCATTGTGGCGAGCAATAAAGAGCAACGCTGGGTAGCGATCGATACTATTATCAAGGAATGGCAACCGTCTCACTTAATACTGGGCTTACCGCTGAGCGCCGCCGAACAAGCTCCTGAATTACTGGGAGAGATAAAAAACTTCGGCAAACAACTCAAGAAACGCTATGCTTTGCCGGTCGACTTTATTGATGAAAGCAATTCATCCGTCGACGCCAATCAGCGACTCAAAACACAACGCCAACAAGGACGACGCAAAAAAGTGAATAAGCTGGAAATAGACCAACAAGCGGCGGTAATTATTCTGGAACGTTGGCTGGAACAACAACATGCCAAATAATCCTGAACAGTTAATTACAATCCTTGCGAGCGAAGTACAAACACTACTCAATGATCGTTTGCAGAACCCGGCTATGATTGGCATCCATACCGGTGGTGCATGGGTTGCAGAACGCTTGCATCAAGAACTAAAAAGCAAGATGCCGCTAGGTACGCTTGATATTAATTTTTATCGAGATGATTTTAGCCGACGTGGCTTTAACCCGGTCGTCAACGCCTCAGAAATAAACTTTGATCTGGAAAACAAAGACATTTTGTTGGTAGACGATGTACTGCATACCGGACGCACCATACGGGCAGCCATGAATGAAATCTTTGATTACGGCAGACCCGCCAGCCTTAACCTGGTTGTAATGTTTGATCGTGGCGGACGCGAATTACCTATTGCGCCGGCTGTATGCGGTGAAACCATCGAGTTAAGCGAGCTACAACAACTTGAATTAAGTGGGCCTTCCCCGCTAAAGATAGAGGTGGTTTCCAATGACTAGACCACAAGTGGGTTCACTGGCCGTCAATCAGCAATTAACCAGTGACGGCAAACTCAAACACCTGCTTTCTATCGAAGGCTTGAACATCGGCATACTGAATGAAATTCTCGATACCGCTGAATCATTCAGCAGTATCGCCAATCAATCAGTAAAGAAAGTACCATTGTTGCGCGGCAAGACTATTTTCAACTTGTTCTTTGAAGACAGTACTCGCACCCGCACTACCTTTGAACTGGCTGGCAAAAGGCTCTCAGCCGATATGCTCAGCATGAATCTCAAAGCATCATCGACCAACAAAGGTGAAACCCTGTTGGATACCCTGAACAACCTGCAAGCGATGTACAGTGACATGTTTATCGTCAGGCATCAGGACAGTGGCGCGGCACAGTTTATTGCTCAACATGTTGCCCCTCATATCAGCGTCATCAATGCCGGTGACGGGCGCCACTCGCACCCCACCCAGGCACTTCTAGATATGTTTACCATTCGCCGGCATAAAAAGGATTTCACCCGGTTGCGCGTCGCTATCGTCGGCGATATTCTGCATTCTCGGGTTGCACGCTCACAAATACACGCTTTGAATATGCTCAATACCGGCGAAGTAAGGGTAGTTGCGCCGCGCACCTTACTACCAGCAGCGATAGAAAATCTCGGTGTGAATGTTTATCACGACATCGACGCCGGCGTGAAAGATGCCGATGTCATTATTATGCTGCGACTACAAAAAGAACGTATGCACGGCGCATTGATACCCAGCGAAAATGAATACTTTCAACGTTATGGTTTAAATCAAAGGCGGCTCAAGCTTGCTAACAAAAATGCTCTAGTAATGCATCCAGGGCCGGTTAACCGCGGGGTAGAAATCAGTTCAGCAGTAGCCGACGGCCCACAATCCACCATCCTCGAACAAGTTAGTCACGGGCTTGCGGTACGCATGGCGGTGATGAGTTTGTGTCTGGGCTCCAGCGGAGGTCAACACGAATGAGTTTAGAGATACTTAAAGCCAGACTGATCATCCCTAACCTCGGTCTGGACGAAACCGGAAACGTCTATATCAAGCAAGGCAAGATCGTAGCGATTGGTCGCAAACCTGCCGGCTTTAAAGCCAACAAGAGCATAGACGCTAAAGGCTTAATCCTGATACCCGGCATCGTTGATCTGGGTGTACGCCTAGGGCTTGGCGGTGAAGAATATAGCAGTGGTATCACCAACGAAGGCAAAGCTGCGGCTAAAGGTGGCATCACCTCGATTGCCTGCTTCCCGGATACCGGCCCCATTCTCGACACCGTCGGCGAAGTTGATTTTCTACTACATCACCCGACTACCAAAACCAAAATAAATATATTACCGATTGGTGCGATTACTAAAGGACTGGCTGGCAGTGAACTGACTGAAATGGCCAACCTCAAACAAGCAGGTTGTGTTGGTGTTGGTAATGCATGGCAGCCATTGAAAAATACCTTGGTAACACGCCGAGCTTTTGAGTATGCCGCCTCAAACGATTTAACCGTATTTATCCATCCTGAAGACCACGCTTTGATGGCAGGCGGTTGCGCGCATGAAGGCATGGTCGCCACCCGGCTGGGCTTACCCGGCATTCCCGAAGCGGCCGAGACAACTGCTATTGGTGGTTTGTTACCGCTGATTGAGCAGACCGGTGTGAAGGCACATTTTTGTCGCCTCTCTACCCGTATCGGTCAAAATATGATTCGGCGCGCTCAATATGATGGTGCCAATATTACCGCTGACGTCAGTATCAATCAGTTATTTTTGACCGAGATGGATTTGATGGACTTTAACCCGCTGGCGCACACCAGACCGCCGCTACGCACGCAGCTGGATCAACAAGCCCTGCGTAGTGCTCTCGAAAATAACAGTCTGCAGGCTATCTCCTCTGACCACCTGCCACTTTCGCGCGACAATAAACTGGATGCGTTTCCTTCGACCCTGCCTGGCATTTCCGGATTTGAAACCTTACTCTCACTAAGCTTGAAACTGGTGGAAGAAAAAGTGCTGACGCTGGCTCAGGCTGTAAGCCTGCTGTGTACCGGGCCAGGAGAAATCGTGGGGGGAGAAGCGGGACAATTATCGGTGGGCGGCAAAGCCGACATCACTTTATTTGATAGCAATGATGAGTGGCTGTGTGAACCTCAGCGTTTTATCAGCAACGGCAAGAATTCACCATATGCGGGTTGGTCAATGCCAGGCAAAGTCACCCACACCATTAGCAATGGACGTGTTATTTATACCGCCTGATTATTCGACTTTGGATTCGTCGAAATCCACCAGATCATCTAAAAAGCCATCTGCGTCCGGATCATCATAAGAATCATTGCTAGTCAGGTTTTCGAACAACTCGGCATCATCACTCTCTGAAGCGGCTGCCGCTCCATTACCGCTGCCATTGGCACCCTCTTTAGATTCTCCAGGCATACCGGGCTCATACTCAGGCGTATTATCACCACTCTTACCGAAATTCATTTGCCATTCAAGATTGGTTCTCGAATCAGCATTGGATAGCGCGGTTTCTTTATCTATCCTTCCTTGTGTAAATAACTCAAACAAAGCCGAATCAAATGTCTGCATGCCACCATCGGTGGACTTGGTCATAATCTCTTTAATCTCGTTCAGTTCACCTTTGCGGATCAATTCTGAAATATAGGTCGAGTTAATCATGACCTCGACTGCAGGCACGCGTTTCTGATCAACATCGACTAACAAACGTTGCGAGATTATGGCGCGCAAGTTCATTGAAAGATCCATGAGGATATGATTGCGTGCCTCAGGCGGGAAAAAGTTAATAATTCGATCCAGCGCCTGATTCGAATTCACCGCGTGCAAACTGGAGAGTACCAGGTGACCGGTATCCGCAAATGATAGCGCCGACTCCATGGTGTAACGATCTCGTATCTCACCAATCAGAATGACGTCAGGCGCCTCACGCATCGCCTCTCGTAACGCATTTTGGTAACTCTTGGTATCAATACCCACCTCACGCTGGCCGACGATCGACTTGGCGTGGGTATAAGTAAATTCGATCGGATCTTCGACGGTTAAAATGTGGTTGGCACATTCGTGGTTACGGTAATTCAACATCGCGGCTAGCGTGGTTGATTTACCTGAACCGGTAGAGCCCACCAGTAGCACCAAACCGGTTTTATGCATCACCAATTCGTGCAGTACTGGCGGCAAATTAAGCTCTTCAACATTGGGAATTTGAGAGTTGATGTAACGGATAACCATTGAGCATTCGCCACGCTGCATGTAAATATTTACACGAAAACGACCCAAATCAACCATCGAGATACCGAGGTTCATCTCGCACTCTTCTTCAAAGATGGCTTTCTGATCCTCGTTCATCACAGCGTCAGCAATTTTCGCAACCATACCCGGCTCGAGTGTCGATTTTGACATCGGTTGCATCACACCCTGGATTTTCACACTCGGTGGTGCACCGGTGGTAAAAAACATATCCGAAGCACCGAGTTTTGCCATATGGCGGAGATAGGGTTCAATATTCATAGTCGTTTAATCCATCATTTAAGCTGGCGAGCGGGTAACAATTACCGTTTTACCACAAATCCTTCATCTTCATCATCAACCTGTACTTCAAGCTTGTCAGTACCACCCAACAGATCACTGTCGCCTTCAAGTTTGACGCGCAAACGAAGATCGTTCATTGAATCCGCATTACGTAGTGCGTCTTGATAGGAAATTTTACCGTCTTGATAATATGCAAACAAAGATTGGTCAAAGGTTTGCATACCCTGCTCATTCGAGTTCTTGATTAGCTCTTTCATTTCCGAAATCTCGCCCTTGAAGACCAGATCAGCCATACGCGGGGTATTGATTAAAATCTCCATCGCCGCAACACGGCCTTCGCCGTCAGCTTTAGGAATCAATCGCTGTGAAATTATTGATTTCAAATTCAGGGATAAATCCATCAGCAATTGATGGCGACGCTCATCCGGGAAAAAGTTAATGATGCGATCCAGCGCCTGGTTGGTACTGTTGGCGTGCAAGGTGGTCAAACACAGGTGACCGGTTTCTGCAAAAGCGATCGCGTAATCCATAGTCTCACGATCACGCACCTCACCCAACAAAATAACATCGGGTGCCTGACGCAAGGTATTCTTTAGTGCAATTTCATACGACTCAGTGTCTACGCCAACTTCACGCTGAGTAACCACACAATTCTTGTGCGGGTGAATAAACTCAATCGGATCTTCAATGGTGATGATGTGACCAAAACTCTGCTCATTACGGTAACCGATCATGGCAGCCAATGAAGTCGACTTACCCGAACCGGTAGCACCAACGAAAATAACCAAACCACGCTTGGTTAAAGCAATGTCTTTCAACACTGGCGGCAAACCCAGATCTTCAAACTTGGGAATGGTAGTACTGATAGTACGAATAACAATACCCTGGCAACCGCGTTGGGTGAACGCACTGCAACGAAAGCGGGATAAGCCAGGCACACTGATAGCAAAGTTACATTCCTGCGAACGTTCAAACTCTGTCAGCTGCTTATCGTTCATTAAAGAACGAATCAAAATCGTTGAATGGTTTTCTGTCAGTGGCTGATTCGTCAAAGGTGTCAAACGACCATCGATCTTGACTGAGGGAGGCGCTCCAGCGGTTAAATACAGATCCGAACCTTCACGATCTACCATTGTGCGTAACAAGTCGTTTACAAAACTGACCGCTTTATCTTTATCCATGTGAGTTCACCTTGTCTCGCTAAACCTTTAAACAATATTATCCGGGTTAGCGGCTTTTAATTTTGCATCCTGCTTGGTACACAAACCTTTGCGTACCAATTCCTGTAAATTTTGATCGAGGGTTTGCATACCTGCACCCTGACCGGTTTGAATCGCTGAGTACATCTGTGCGATTTTATTTTCTTTAATCAATGCGCGTATCGCGCCGGTGCCCAGCATGATCTCATGCGCTGCAATACGCCCGCCACCCACTTTCTTCAATAGCGTTTGCGCAATTACAGCTTGAAGCGAAGTTGATAACATTGCTCGCACCATATCTTTTTCTGCGGCCGGGAATACGTCAACAACACGGTCAATGGTTTTAGATGCCGAGGTAGTATGCAGCGTACCAAAGACCAGGTGACCGGTTTCTGCCGCACTCAATGCCAGACGTATAGTTTCCAGATCTCGCATCTCACCAACCAGAATAGTATCCGGATCTTCACGTAGCGCTGAGCGCAAGGCTTCATTAAAGCCCAGTGTATCGCGGTGTACTTCGCGTTGGTTAATCAAACACTTTTTACTTTGGTGTACAAATTCGATCGGATCTTCTACCGTCAGAATGTGTCCATGCTCAGTATCATTTTTATAATCAATCATTGCCGCCAGAGTGGTTGATTTACCTGAACCAGTCGGCCCGGTTACCAACACTATGCCGCGAGGATATTCTGAAATCTCACGGAAGATCTTTGGAGCGCTGATGTCCTCGAGTGACAATATTTCTGACGGGATGGTTCGAAATACAGCACCGGCACCACGGTTTTGGTTAAAGGCATTTACCCGGAAACGAGCTAGGCCCTGCACCTCAAATGAAAAGTCAGTTTCAAGGAACTCTTCAAAGTCCTTGCGCTGCTTGTCATTCATGATGTCGTAAACCATGCCGTGCACGTCTTTGTGCTCCAATGCCTCCATGTTGATTCGGCGTATGTCGCCATCGACTCGAATCATCGGTGGCAAGCCAGCCGAAAGGTGTAAATCAGAGGCGCCATTTTTGACTGAAAAAGCCAGTAGCTGAGTGATATCCATATCAAGATGTACCTTATAGGTGCTGTTGTGCAGTTAATTGATCTACAATACTCGGAGCATCGCACATCAATACAATTCTTTAATTGAACCGAATCACATGGCCCAATTCACAGTCAGCGACCAGATCACAAAACTCGAGCACCACTTGCGTGAACTCGAATCGGAATACAATCGCGAACCACATTCCGTGAAACTGCTTGCGGTAAGTAAAACAAGACAAGTATCAGAAGTAAAGGCAGCGATCGCTGCCGGACAGGCCGCTTTCGGTGAGAATTATGCACAGGAACTAGCGGATAAATCGCTAGAGATCGGACAAGTGGGGGTAGATTGGCACTTTATTGGTGCGCTACAAAGCAATAAAGCCAAATTGATCGCACAACACGCAGACTGGATACATACCATTGATCGTTCGAAAATAGCCAACCGTCTGCAGCGGCATTTGGCCGGAACCGATAAAAATCTGGAAGTTTGTATTCAATTAAATCTGGATGAGGAAATAACCAAAGCAGGAGTTTCATTAGATGAATTACCCGCTCTGGCTGAACACATCGGCGAGCTGGATAACCTCACTTTACGTGGCCTGATGTCTATTCCGAAACCAGCATCTGAGGAAGCTACCCAACGACGTAATTTCGCCAAAGTCAGGCATGCGCTGGAACAACTCAATCAGTCCGGATTTGCGCTCGATACTCTATCCATGGGCATGAGTGGAGATTACGCCGCAGCCGTCGCCGAAGGCGCGACCATCGTACGGGTCGGTACGGCTATCTTCGGCAAACGTAACTAACTCTGACTGTGCATAGACTGATCGGACACGTACAATCCATGCTGGAGATTTTACTATGACTCAAAACACAGGTTTTATCGGCGGTGGCAACATGGCCAGCGCGTTAGTCAACGGCATGCTTAATAATGGTATCGACCCTGCCAGTATATATGTAGCCGACCCTGATAAGACAAAACAAACAGCTCTGCTGGCACTGAATAGTGCAATTAACACCTGCAATGACGGTGCAGAATTACTGGATGATATTGATGTACTGATATTGGCTGTCAAACCACAAATCATGCAGGCTGTAGTCGAACCATTGGCGCACAAGATTAATGCTGACACCCTGATTGTTTCAGTTGCAGCAGGCGTATCCGTAGATAAGTTGGTTAACTGGCTGGGCAAAGAGATGTCCATCATACGTTGTATGCCAAATACACCTGCCTTGGTTGGTTGCGGCGCCAGTGGGTTATTTGCCAACCAACTGGTTTCCACAGAACAAAAGAAAATAGTAGAAACATTATTCAATACTGTGGGTATCACGGCATGGCTAGAAAGTGAGGCCGCTATTGATCAGGTTATAGCAGTTTCTGGCAGCGGCCCAGCCTACTTTTTTTACTTGATGGAGCTGATGCAACAAACCGGTACAGAACTGGGCTTACCTGCAGAGCTAGCACAAGCCCTCACCATACAAACCGCACTGGGAGCCGCGCAATTAGCCAGTCAAAGTGATGACAATCCAGCCACCTTGCGCGACAAGGTTACCTCCAAAGGCGGCACCACCGCCGCTGCGATTGAATTGATGCAAGAGCTAGGCATGGATGAGACAATCAAAGCAGCAATGCAGGCAGCCGTGACTAGAGCGGCGGAACTGGCAGACGAAATTTAAGGAGACGTTATGTCCACTATGAATCAATTAGGTCTTTATTTGACCGATGTTTTTTTTACCTTGGCATTATTCTTCTTGATGCTGCGTTTGTTGCTGGGTATTGCTCGTGCGAATTTTTATAACCCGATCTCGCAAACCATTGTCACCCTCACCGATCCTTTGGTATTGCCACTAAGGAAATTACTACCCCCGATCGGGCGTTTTGATACCGCCTTATTAGTACTACTGATCGGGCTCAAGGTATTGCATCTGGTGATATTGCAATACTTGATTCCAGGCAGTGAGCTCGACATCGTGCGCCTGATCATTAAAGCAGTCGCCCGTCTGGTTGATTTGGCACTTCTGATTTATCTCATTGCTATCATTATTATGGTGGTCTTTAGCTGGTTAAGCATGGCTGGTATTCGCTTACCGCCGCAGCTGGGTAGCGTCATACAAAGTTTGTTGCAACCGATCCTGCAACCGATACGCAAGATCATGCCAAATCTGGGTATGTTAGATCTTAGCCCCATGCTCGCAATCATCGCTATTGGAGCAATTAGAATCGTGGTTCGTCCATGGCTATAAAGATTCAATTACAATCTGAAAAAGGTGCACACATGCGGCTCTATATTCGTTTCACCCTTAGCTTCATTATGTGTCTGCTTAGTGCAAACAGTTTTGCTGCCGAACAAAAATTTGGCGATTACATTGTGCATTACAACGCGTTTGCTTCAGACTTTCTAAGCCCTGAAATAGCGACTCATTACGGTGTTACCCGCAGCCGCAATCTAGCCATCCTGAATATCTCAGTGCAACAACAAACCATTGATGGCAATCGCGTGCCGGTAGCGGCGAAGGTAACAGCTGAAGCTACCAATCTTTTCCAAAAACTGACGGCTCTGGAATTACGCCAGGTCAATGACGGCGACGCCATCTATCAATTGGCTGAGTTCAAAATCAATAATGGTCAAAACATAGACTTTGAAATCAGACTGAGCATAGCCGAACAAGCAATTGGCACCATCAACTTTAAACAACAATTCTTTACTGATTAAGCTCATTCAACCGGCATAAGAAGTAAACAAGCGTTAGCAAATCTGTTTATTTAACAGCATTTATCAAATCTTGTGCGCTGCTGTGTCTAAGATGTGCCAGCGTCATCCATAAGATACATACAAGGAGTAGCCATGAAGAACACCGTACTGATTTCTATTTGTGCCAGCCTGTTGTTACTTACAGCCTGTGCCACCAAACATGATCCGGCCGAAGTCTGCACCTCAAACTGGATCAAACCCAGAGTTGATGCAGCCATGGGTGACTTCCGCAGCAATAGCGATTCAATTTTCAACAGCTTGAAAAAAGTCGGCAAGGAAACCGCCAAAAGTGGCGGTCAATTAAGTTTGCTACAGCAAGCCAAAATCCTGCCCAGCCTAATGAGTCTGGTAAATACGTTTCAAAATGGACAAACACTCAAAGACCTTAATGTGTTGAGTGAAACCTGTAATGACCCACAACTGGTTACCCGGGTGTTTACTGATGTGCTCAAAGAATACAATGTGCCTGACACCTTTATTCAGTTACTTGGTGAGCTTGATTCATTCAAGAAAATGGCAGAAGAAGCAGCCGCCAACTACCAGTAAATTCTCAAAAAGAACCCCTTATTAGCCCTGCAATGTCTAGTTGTAGGGCTTTTTTTACCAAATAGAGTGAAATTCCCTGCCGTCTGTCACTGAAAAACCACTAATTTGAATTACAATTCAGTACTATTGTGTACCAGATAAGTAAGCAGATAGATGACAACCAGCCTGACTCAGGTGCTTGAGCACCCACAGTATTTAAAATTCAGTCGACGACTGCCGCGTTTGGTGGCATTGATTTTTCTGGTTTTGATCGGCATTGCGCTGGCACGTCTGGTGTTAATGCTAATTACACCTGCACCACAAATTATCCCTACCAACACCTCTTCGGTTGCCCCAGTGAAACGCGGGCCGGTGACGAACTACGCCTCTGTGATTGCCTCACGGCATATCTTCGGCAAGACCGAAGCGAAGGTGGTAGAAGTCGAAAAAGAGCCTGAAAAGGAAGTGGAAACCAAACTGAATCTAAAGCTGCGCGGCGTTTTTGCTATTGATGACAAGGAACTGGGCCTGGCTTTGATCAGTAATGGTAATGGTCCTGAAGAAGTTTATGCTGTAGATGACAAAATCAGTGGCAATACCAAACTGGCAGCTGTCTATCCAGATCGGGTTATGCTCAATGTCAGAGGCAAGTATGAAACCTTGCGTTTACCAGACACCAAAGATACCGGCTTGTTTGTCCCTACTGCTGCTGCAAAACCATCACGCTCGACCAACATACCGCAGAAAGCCGGCATGGCAAATGCCGTCGCTGAAAAATCACTGGGTGATTATCGTAAAGAATTTTTACGGAATCCAACCACCATTGCCAGACTGGTCAATGTGACCCAAGCCAATGATGAGAGCGGTAACCCGATTGGCTACAAAGTCAGCGCTAATGGACAACACCCCGCCTTTGATCAACTTGGTGTAGAAGACGGTGATGTTATTACCAGCATCAACGGTATCGAACTGGATTCCACTGCCAAAGGTATGAGTGCTTTTCAGGCGTTACGACAATCGCAACAGGTGACCGTGCAACTGCTGCGAAATGGTCAACCAACCACACTGAACCTTACTTTTTGAGAACTGTCTCATGCTTCACAAACGTAACTGGTTCTCATCAATCGCGCCTTTTATGCACTTTATGAGCAGATTGACGTAATATCACGTAATAACTGATAATAATTTAAATGGAATTAAGGCTACCCTGCATGCGTAGAATCGCTAAATCAGGAACTATACTGACCCTGCTGATAATGCTGGCAGTCACTCCTGCGTGGTCAGCAGACGCTACCCTGAACCTCAAAGATGCCGACATCAGAGTCCTGATTGACACTGTTTCGGAAGTCACCGGCAAAAATTTCATCATTGATCCCAGGGTTAAGGCCAGAGTCACAGTCGTGTCTTCCAAGCCAATGCCCAAAGAAGAACTCTACGATTTATTTTTATCGGTTCTACAAGTACACGGCTTTGCCGCCATACCTGCGGGTAACTCAATCAAGATTGTTCCCGATGTTTCAGCCAAGCAAGGACCGGTACCTAACGCCAGCTCGGCTACACCTGGCAGCGGCGATGAATTGGTCACGCGCGTAGTCTCGATTACCCACGTACCTGCAGCCCAATTGGTACCTATACTGCGTCCACTGATTCCACAACAAGGACAACTGGCCGCCTATCAACCTTCTAACTCTTTGGTAATTACTGATCGTGCCGGCAACGTTAATCGTCTGGTTAAAATTATCGGCCGACTGGATATACCCGATCAGTCGGATATTGAAATATTTAAACTTGAGCACGCATATGCAACCGACGTTGCACGCACGCTCACCACGGTGCTACAAAAAGATGCCAAAGGTGCTGCTTTACCAGGGCAAGCACAAATCAGTCCGGACGAACGCACTAACAGCTTGCTCATTAGCGGCGACAAATCATCTCGGCTGCGTATGCGCGGTATCATCGCTGATCTGGATACGCCACTCGATGCTGGCGGCGGCACCCAAATCGTATTTCTTAAATATGCGGTTGCTGAAGAACTGGTACAAATTCTCAATGATGTCAGTCAAAATAACAGTGTCATCAACGCCGCTACCGGACAACCTGGTAGTGGTAATGCTAGCGGCAATAACCGACAAAGCGGAACACGCACTGGTGGCAGCAGTGCAAACGGCATCAGCATTCAAGCGGACCCACAGAACAACGCGATCATCATTACCGGCCCACCGGCTGCACAGCAGGAAATCAAACGCGTCATCTCACAGCTGGATATTCGTCGTGCCCAGG
>CALISW010000104.1 GCA_938041655.1 uncultured Thiotrichales bacterium
CTATAACATTAACCTGCCATCAAGTGATTTAGTAATATTAATGCGACATAGAGCCTTACTATTTGGGTTGCTTGGGGCCTTTATTTTATATTCTGCCTTCATTCAAAAGTATCAAACTATCTCAATGATTTTGGCTGGCTTCAGCATGATTGGTTTTGCTGTATTAGTTCAAACCACAGGCACTGAGAACGCAGCAATATCTAAAGTTTTACATTTTGACTATGTCGGTATATTTTTCCTATGCGTTGCTGTAGTTTTGAAATATGCCGTTAAAAAAAGCTAGTCAGGAACTTACTGGTACAGAACAATCTTAGCTTTATCGGTTTGATTTTTTACTATTGGCACAATTTTGAATACAAGTATTTTTGATACCATCTAGATCAGTTTAATGACAGGGCATTTTTTATGACTTTATTGGGTGTTGATCGAAAATGAAACTCCTGTTCCTTTCTCTCACTTTTGTTTTTCTTTGCTCTTGCGCTAAAGCTCAATATATTAAAGAAATCAACTGCATGAATTCAGCTACGCATAACTGGGTAATGGTTGATGGGAAATTCACCTGTGAAAAATCTGACAACGAATGTGAATCAGGATTTGTTCAAGAAACCTCCCTTGAAGAAGATTGTATTAAAAACCCTGCCTGCTCTTTTGAACCAAACAAATGTTATTGCCGAGTCTATGAAGGCCACCAATGTATTTGTGCTGGAGGCCCACCTCAAAAATGCACACTCAAATCAGACGATAACGTTTAGTAATATAACAACTCGATAGTGCGTCATCCGAATTTCCAGTAAATTGCAACAAATTATAAAGACCTGCAGATTATGTGGACTAAGGGGTTTTTTTAATCGATATCATCAGAGTATAATTCTAGCGCCTTGTTGATTGGCCATGCTTACTCATTACTGAATGGAATCAAATGCAGCAAATTACTAAAGCTGAAAAAAAATCAGGCATCTTTAAATATAAAGAAGATAAATGGCCTGTTTTTATTATCCTCTTGCTAACCCTGATAGACATTGCACTGTACTTCACGGTCGATAGTAAACTTTTTTTGTTCATGTACTATCTGGTTATGATTATCCCCAAGGGGGTGATTTGTGCCTGGAATCACCATCACCAACATCTTTTTACTTTCAGGAATAATCTGCTAAACCGAGGCCTGGAATTTTCTTATGCCCTGCATACAGGAGTCACTAGCAATTTGTGGCGGCTACATCATGTGCTTGGTCATCATAAAAACTATCTCGACCAAAAACTGGATGAGAGTCGCTGGCAACGAAAAGATGGCAGCAAAATGGGTGTGATTGAATATACTCTGAGCGTTGCCTTAACTGCTTACCCACGCGGTTATACAGTCGGCAAACATTTTCCCAAACAATTGAAAACGTTTCTTATTTGCGCAACCCTGTCCTTTTTAACTGTTGGACTATTGGTTTGGTTCAAACCTGCGGCTGGCCTTTATTTGTTCGTCTTACCCATGATTACCAGTTTGCTATTTACCGCCTACGTTACCTATGACCATCACGCCGGGTTGAATACAGAAAGTGAGTTCGAAGCTTCTTATAATAATTTGAGCAAGATGTTTAACTTTTTTACCGGTAACCTGGGTTATCACACCGCACACCATCACCGTCATGGCGTACATTGGTCCAGGTTACCTGCATTACACGCGACGATTGCAGACAAAATACCGGAACATCTCTACACACGTTCTCTGTTCACGCATAGATAGTGAGCTGTGGTTTAACTCACCTCAAAAGACAACAATTCATCCCCGCCCGAAACAAGCTCACCGGCACTGAAAAATATGTCGGTGACTATACCTTCAGCTGGCGCGACAATAGTATTCTGCATTTTCATGGCTTCCAGTACTAACAAGGCATCACCCGCATTCACTTTGGCACCCTTCTCTACTAACAACTCAACCACTGTCCCATTCATTGGCGCACAAAAATCACCCGCACCACCACCCGCAACTGAATCACCATAGTCTGGTAACGAAAGACTCAGGTCGATCATCCCCTGATCTGTAAATAGGCGAAAAGAGTTATGGCTTGTGGCAACCATCGCTTCCTGACTGTGTCCGTCAATTTCAGTGTGTATGCAGTCATCATTAAGTTGTGCAGCAACGTCGAAAACCGCTTCATTGATAGTCACTTTAAAGTTATTGCTTGATGCAACCGAACGGTCTTCAACCACCACGCTATGCATTGAATCACCCTGCTCAAAATCAAAATGATGCTGATTTAACTGATTCATACGAAACGCATTTCCGGTGTGCCAGGGGTTATTCGATGCGGCATCTTGTCTACGGCTCAATACTTGATGTAAAGCCAGCATAGTTAAACTGGCATCCAGCTTGATCTGAGGTGACTTGAATATTTCTCGCTTGTTTTTTTCAATAAAACCTGTGTCCAGCTTTGCTTGAGCAAACGAATCCGAATTAAATAATTGCTGCAAAAAGGCGATATTGGTTGTCACACCAAAGACGCGAAACTCTTTCAGAGCTGTCTGCATTCTTGTTAGCGCCTGCGCTCTATCCTCACCCCATACGATTAACTTGGCAATCATCGGATCATAAAAAGGGCTGATTTCGTCACCCTGCTCTATGCCAGTATCAACTCGCACGTAATCACTTTCTTTTGGGTTCTGTAGAAACTCCAGCTTGCCGGATGTGGGCAAAAAATCATTATCCGGATCTTCTGCATAAATGCGTGCTTCAAAAGAATGACCTTTATAACTCAACTGTTGTTGTGTTTTAGGCAAAGGTTCACCGTTAGCCACTCGCAATTGCCATTCAACCAGATCTTCTCCAGTGATCATTTCGGTAACCGGGTGCTCTACTTGCAGGCGTGTATTCATCTCCATAAAGTAAAACGAACCATCCGTATCAAATAAGAACTCAACTGTACCGGCACCTTCATAATCAATCGCATGTGCCGCACGCACTGCCGCCTCGCCCATTGCTTGACGAATCTCATCGGTCAAATTGGGAGCGGGTGCTTCTTCAATCACTTTTTGATGCCGTCTTTGAATAGAGCAATCACGCTCAAACAGGTAAACCCCGTTCCCATGACCATCACAAAACACTTGTATCTCGACATGACGTGGTTGGGTGAGATATTTCTCAACCAACATTACATCATCTGCAAACGATGCCATTGATTCACTCTTGGCTTCTTTCAATGCCGATTCAAATTCGTCAGAACTCCAGACCTGACGCATACCTTTACCACCACCACCAGCGACAGCTTTCAACAGCACCGGATAACCCATCTCATCAGCTGCACCTTTTAAAACCGACAAGTCCTGATCATCACCGTGGTAACCGGGAACTAATGGCACGTCTACATTACTCATAATATTTTTTGCAGCAGACTTTGAACCCATGGCTTTAATCGCATTCACCGGTGGACCAATGAAGACAATATTATTGGCTACACATTGCTCTGCTAACGTCGCATTTTCAGAAAGAAAACCATAGCCAGGGTGGATTGCCTGTGCACCAGTCTTGATAGCAGCATTAATGATTTTATCGACATCAAGATAGGACTCTTGCGCTGCAGAGGCACCAATGTGCACCGCCTCGTCAGCCATGCGCACATGCAGTGCATCACGATCTGCATCTGAAAATACAGCAACTGACTGTATGCCCATGCTCTTGGCGGTCTTAATGACCCGACACGCTATTTCGCCTCTGTTGGCTATCAATATTTTATTAAACATGATTTACCCTTTTTTCTTCGCCGAGGTTGATGCTTTATCTAAAAATGCCCCAAGCCTGTTTTGTGCTTCATCCGTCTCTCTTAATTGAGCGATGATAGCGCTGGTGTGTTTAATGAGCTCGTCACTCAATGGCTGATCACCCACTTCGGCGATTAATTTTTTAGCTGCACTCATGCCTTCGTTTCCATTCGACAAAAACATCTCACAAAAACGCTGCACTTCTTCATCCAATTTCTCGCTAGCAACCACGGTACTCAACAAACCCATTTTCAGTGCGCTTTCTGCATCTATCACCTCGGCGGTTAAGGAATATCGCCTTGCTGCGCGTTGCCCGATGGCTGCCACCACATAAGGACTTATAGTCGCTGGTGCCAGACCGATTTTTACTTCACTCAAACACAGACGTGCTTCTGGTGCGCCAACGGCAATATCACAACAACACACCAGTCCTACTCCACCTCCATAAGCAGCGCCTTGCACCCGGGCAATGGTTGGCTTGCCAATCTCATTCAGTGTTTTGAGCATCTTTGCTAACACTTGAGCATCAGCCAGATTTTCTTCATAGCTGTACTCAGCCATACGCTTCATCCAGGCCAGGTCACCTCCGGCTGAAAAACTCTTACCTTGTGACGCCAGCACCACAACCTTAACGTCAGGGTTTTGATCTACCTCGAGAAAAATATTGGTTAGCGCGAGAATCATTTTGTCATCAAATGCATTGTGCTTTTCAGGACAGCACAATGTGATAGTGGCGACACCAATGCTACTTAGATCTAATGTGATATCACTCATGCTTACATCCTGAACACGCCGAAGCGTGTTTCTTCAATTTCTTTATTCAAGCTGGCCGACAGGGCCAATGACACCACCAGACGCGTATCTAGCGGATCGATCACACCGTCATCCCATAATCTAGCGGAGGCGTAGTACGGATGCCCCTGTTCTTCATATTGTTCAAGCACCGGTTTTTTGAACGCTTCTTCTTCTGCCTCACTCCACTCTTCACCCTTATATTCTTTCTGGGTTCTTTTTACTTGAGCCAACACACCGGCAGCCTGCTCACCACCCATTACCGAAATGCGTGCATTCGGCCACATAAAAAGGAAGTTGGGATCATAGGAACGACCACACATGCCATAGTTACCAGCACCGTATGAGTTTCCTATAATCACCGTAATTTTCGGGACTTTTGCGTTGGTCACCGCCATCACCATCTTGGCGCCATGCTTGGCAATCCCGCCAGCCTCGTACTGCTTACCCACCATAAAACCGGTGATGTTTTGCAAAAAAAGTAAGGGAATTTTTCGCTGGGCGCATAACTCAATAAAATGCGCGCCCTTTTGTGCAGACTCCGAAAATAAAATACCGTTATTGGCCAGAATACCGACCGGGTAACCGTGTATACGTGCAAAACCACACACAAGTGTGCTCCCGAAAAGTGCTTTGAACTCATCAAACTCTGAAGCGTCGACCAGGCGTGCGATGATCTCGCGCACATCAAACGGTTGACGACTGTCTTTGGGCAAGATGCCATAAATTTCTTTCGGGTCATACTTTGGCTCGATGCTTTCGGTTCGATCCAGTTGTTCTGGCTTGACCCGGTTAAGCCGGCTCATAGAACGACGCGCCAGCTCCAGCGCATGGTGATCATTTTGAGCGTAGTGATCTGATACACCAGACTCACGACAGTGAACGTCTGCTCCACCTAGCTCCAATGCGGTGACCTCCTCGCCGGTGGCTGCCTTGACCAAAGGCGGACCTGCCAAAAATATGGTGGCGGTATCTTTAACAATAATCGACTCATCTGACATGGCAGGAACATAGGCACCACCTGCAGTACAGGAACCCATCACTACGGCTATTTGCGGAATATTTTTAGCTGACATGGCTGCCTGGTTGTAAAACGAACGGCCAAAATTATCTCTATCAGGAAAGACTTCATCTTGCCTGGGTAGAATCGCGCCTCCAGAATCAACCAGATAAATACAGGGTAAATGATTTTGTTCAGCAATGAACTGGGCGCGTAAATGTTTTTTCACGGTCATGGGGTAGTAACAACCACCCTTAACGGTGGCATCATTAGCCACGATCACGCACTCTTGCCCTGCAACCATACCGACCCCGGTTATCACTCCTGCAGCGGGCACATCTTCACCTTCATACAATTGATAAGCTGCTAATTGGGACAGCTCAAGAAAGGGTGAACCTGGATCTATTAAGGCATTAATACGTTCCCGCACCGGTAACTTGCCTCGTGACCGGTGTCGTTCCATACGCGCTTCGCCGCCACCCGCAACAATGCGCTGCACGACTTCATACAAGTCATCAACTTGCGCCTGCATATGCTCGACATTCTCCTGAAAGTCGGCAGAACGTGGCTTAACAGTACTTTTGATTACATTCACAGTTTATCTCTCCAACCCGTTAAGCTGTTTCATTGAACAATTCACGACCAATTAACATTCGACGTATTTCTGATGTGCCGGCACCAATTTCATACAGCTTGGCATCGCGCAACAAACGGCCGGTTGGATAGTCGTTGATATAACCATTGCCACCCAGCGCTTGTATTGCTTGCAACGCCATTTGCGTCGCCTGC